>ONGV01000211.1 GCA_900317445.1 uncultured Eubacteriales bacterium
AGATTATGGAACTATAGAGCTTGAACTTTATCCTGAAATTGCACCAAACACAGTAAACAATTTTATTTCTTTAGTTAACAAAGGGTTTTATAATGGATTAACATTTCATAGAGTTATAAAAGACTTTATGATTCAAGGTGGAGACCCAAATGGTGATGGAACAGG
This sequence comes from uncultured Eubacteriales bacterium, assembly GCA_900317445.1. Lineage (GTDB taxonomy): Bacteria > Bacillota > Clostridia > Clostridiales > Clostridiaceae > Clostridium. Next base: position 166 of record ONGV01000211.1, read on the forward strand.
AGGACCTGGTTATTGTATAAAGGGAGAATTTTCATCAAATGGTTTTGAAAATAACTTAAAGCACACTAAAGGAGTAATATCTATGGCAAGACTTATGTTTCCTTTAGATTCTGCTGGAAGTCAATTTTTTATAATGACATCTGATACAGAGTCTTTAGATGGAGATTATGCTGCTTTTGGAAAGGTTACATCTGGTCTTGAAATTCTTGATAAAATACAAAATGTTGAAACAGATAGTGATGACAAGCCTTTAAATGATGTAGTTATTGAAAAGATAACAGTTGATACTAAAGGAGTTACATACCCTGAACCAGAAACTTTAGAGGAAGTACAATAATATTTAGTTTACAAATAATAGCATTGAGAAAATAGTGTATAAAAATTTATTTCTATTTTTTCAATGCTATTATTTTATTTATAAATATTTGAAAAGTTATAAAATTAATAAGTATTATAAATATGAAAATTGACTAAAATAAAGGTATTTGGTAAAATATTCTTGAAAAGCTTTTCTGATAGCTCCGCCCAATAATATTAAATTAAATAATGAAAAATACAAAGCTAAAAATTTAAAGCTTCTTAAAAATTATATTAAAGAATTAACAAAAGCAGAATAAATATATCTTTTTTGTAATCTATTTATTATATAATAATGTATATAGATGAAGGGAGTGTTTTTTATGAAATCAAGTGATACTTCTAGAAAAGAAAAAGCTAAAAATAGAAAAAAGAAGGAGGGAAAGGTGTTTTTTTTACTTTCTGTTATTATTATGATATTAATTTTAGTTCTTGTATTTCTTGTAAATAGAAGAGGAGAGATTAAAATTCCTAAAGAAACTAGCAATGTGAAAGCAGAAAGTGCTACTAATGAAAATATTACCAATGTTAATAAGAATAATAAAAAAGAAACTGATTCAGTTAGTACAAGTACAGATATAGTTAATAATAATTCTATAGAAGAGAATAAGAATAATACTAATAATAACAACAAAGATGATAATGACAATAAGAAAGAGGAAGAAAATACTAATATAGATAATTCAAAAACTAAGTATTCCTATGGAAAATATACAATTTCTAAAAGTGATGCTTCAACAGAAAATATAGGATTTTGGTTTGGTCGTAATAAAGATTTTAAAAGACCAGAAGCTCCATTAACTATTGAGGATTTTAAAAAGTATAATGCTTATTATTTAGGAGAAGATGAAAAAGTTATCTATTTAACATTTGATGAGGGATTAAATAACACCCAAGCAGAGAAAAATTTAGATACATTAAAAAAGCATAATATAAAAGGAACATTTTTTGTTACAAAAGGATTTATTGAAGCTAATACAGATATTGTAAAGAGAATGGTTAATGAAGGACATGTTGTTGGAAATCATACATATAATCATCCAAATATGGCTCAAACTGCAGAAGAGAATCCAGAACAATTTATAAAAGAACTTGCTATAACTGAAAACACCTTTAAAGAGCTTATAGGAACCGAAATGAATAAAGTATTAAGATTTCCTGAGGGAACATTTAGTGAATGTGCAATGGATTATGCAAATCAAATGGGCTACAAATGTATATTTTGGAGTTTTGCTTATAAAGATTGGAATGCTGAATGGAATGATAAAGAATATGCTTTAGACTGGATGAAAACTTATAGCCATAAGGGAGCTATTTATTTATTACATGGAGTTAATAAAGCTAATGCTGATGCTTTAGATGAGTTTATAACTTATATGGAAGGTCAAGGATATAGATTTGATGTTGTAACAAATTTAAACTAATAATTTTAAAATATATTTTTTATTATTAGTTTAAATATTAGATATTAGATTAAAATTAAGTAAGTTATAAAAGATTTTAAATTATATAGTTTTATATAGTTTTTTATAATATAAAAATGAATAATTAAACTTTATATAAATGCAAGGTTTTAATTAAAATTTAAAAACCTTGCATTTTAATTTTAAAAAGATTTTGTTTAATATAAATAGCAATTACTAAGTTTAAATCAGAAAAAACTTTCCATCATAATAACACATAATTATTTGACCTTATCTGACTTTAAAGCTAAATTATTATTTGTATAAATTTTAAAATTAAGTATATTAAATCTATATATGAATAAAACTTTAATAAATTGAAATAAATATACAAAATCGATTTTATCAAAAAATAAATTTTGAAAAAACATAAAAATTAGTATTTCTAAGTTTAAATATTATTTGAAATTAAAATTTTGAGAAAATCGAATGTATTTCAGTGAATTTTTTATGGCTTTATTGCTTTAAATTTCGTAATTTTTTCTTTAAAATTTAATACAATTTCGCTAAATTCACATTTAGCGAAATTATATATATTGAAAAAACGAAAGCTTTGTGATATAGTATTTATGAGGCTTTAAAGGCATTTTAGGAGGTGAAATTAGCATTATGAATAATAACAAAAACGAAAAATACAAAAACTATGAATATCCTGAAGAAATTAAACAACTTTTAAGCATATTTTTAACACCACAGGATAAAATCACAATAAAAAGTTTGTATGAAAAACTTCAAAAAAACTCAAATACAGAACCATATTATTATCTTTTACAGGATTTATATATTTTATACATAAAACATAAAATAAAAACTTCAAAACTTAGTGAAATATATAATGTTAATATTAGAACAATACAAAACTGGATAAAAGCTTCTGGACTTAGAGAAATTTATTTAAGTGAAAAGTCAGATAAGGTCAAAACAAAAAGGAAGAAAAAAAATTCAGTAAAAAAAATAGAATTAGAAAAAAATATTAATGACAATTATTTTTCAAGCTTGTTAGGTATGGATATAAGAAATAATGACTATCCAGAATTTCTTAATGGCTTTATTGATTATTATGAAGTTATAAGAGGAAAATCTAAAAATACTGTTGATGGATATATTATTGATATTTCACTTTTTTTAAAGTTTATGAAGGTTTATAAAGGTCAAGAAAAAGAAGCTAAAAAACTTGAGGATGTAAAGATAAATGATATAACTAATAATTTTTTAAGAAATATAACTATTACAGATATATATGCTTTTCTTTCTTATGCAGAAAAAATAAGGGAAAATGGAAGTTATACTCGTTCTAGAAAAGTTTCTGCTTTAAGAGCTTTATTTGGATATCTTCATCAAAAAGCTAAGATTATAGATGAAAATCCAACCATAGAATTAGAAACTCCTAAAAAAGAAAAAAGAAATCCAATATATCTTACCCTTGAACAATGTAAAATACTTTTAAATTCTATGGACAAAAAAGATAAAAATTATCCTAGAGATTATTGTATTTTTGTATTGTTTTTAAATTGTGGTATGAGAATTTCTGAACTCTGTTCTATAAAAATAAAAAGAATAAAAAACGATACACTTACAATTGTAGGTAAAGGAAATAAAGAAAGAACTGTTTATTTAAATGATGCTTGTCTAAAAGCTATTGAAAACTACTTAAAAGTAAGGGATGATTCTAAAGCCACTTTAGAAAATAAAGAATATCTTTTTTTATCTTCTCAGCATAAAAAAATAAATAAAAGAACTGTTGAAATTATGGTTAAGAAAAAAATTCAAGAAGCTGGTCTTACAGATGCTAATTACACTCCTCATAAATTAAGGCATACAGCAGCTACCCTTATGTATAAGCATGGAAATGTTGATATAAGAAGCCTTCAAGGAATACTAGGACATGAAGATATTTCTACAACTCAAATATATACTCATGTTGATGATGAAACTTTAAGAGAAGCTGTAAAATCTAATCCATTAGCAGATTTATAAATTAAAGAAAGGAAAAGCCTCTTCTTCTCTACTTTTCCTTTCTTTTTTGCTTTTAAATTAGTTCTAATAGCTTTAATACTTCTTTAGCTATGTTTCTCTCCTTTCCTATGTAAGGAAAACAATGTATGTGTATAGCTGGGTTAAAGTTTAATTCTATTATCCCATATTCAGAGTTTTCATCTTTAAAGTCTTTAATTATCATATCAACACCACAGATATTAGCACCAATTGCCTTTGCACAATTAACAGCTATATTTTTAAATCTTTCTTTTATATCATCTGTATAATCTATGCTATCTCCTCCTGTGCTTATATTAGAGTTTTCTCTTAAATAAACAAGCTCCTCTTTCTTTGGAATATAATTTATATCTTTATTACTTTGTTTTAAAAATAATTTTGCATTTTCATCAAGGTTTATTTTCTCTAAAGGTGTTTTGTACCCTTTCCCCCTTAGAGAACTTTTGTTCTTCTCCTTAACAAGTTCCTCTATTGTATTTATTCCATTTCCTAAAACATTAGCTGGCACTCTATGAAGTATTCCTGCTACCTTATCTCCTATTACTAAAAATCTATATTCTTTTCCTTCTATAAACTCTTCTATTAAAACTGTATTATCATAACTAAAGGCAATAGTTAGTGCTTTTATTATGTCTTCTTTTTGTCCACCTTTAGGGAAAATGCTTATTCCAAGTCCAAAGTTTGTTGATTTAGGCTTTACTACTATAGGTTTTTTAATAAATTCTTCTATATTATATTTTGCCTCTTCAATAGAATGAAATTCCTTCCCATTTGGTACTCTTATTCCTGCATCTTTTAATATCTTTTTAGTAACTACTTTATTTTCCATCATTAAAACTGAAACATAATTATCCTTAGAGGTTTTAGTAGCCTGTTTTACATATTCAATTTTATTATCTTTTTTAAGAAATATAAAATTTTCACTTTTATCAATAACCTCTACCCTTATTCCTCTTTTAATTGATTCCTTCATAAGAATTTGAGTAGATAATTCCATATCTTCATAGCCTAAAAGCTTAAATCTATTTTTAAATGCCTCTTCTTTATATTTCTTTGCTAAATTAATATGAGCATTTACATAACCCTCTTCTTTTACCTTTTCTATAATTTTATAAGAATAAGTTAATTTATAATCTTTAACCTTACTAACTTCATAAGATATTATTTCATCTTTTCCTAACTTAAGTTCATTATTAATTATTTCTATTTCCTTTAAAATTTCTAAAGCCCACTTTTCTTTAGAAATTTCCTCTCCATCTAATTTTAAATTTATATCATTATTTCCATACTTTGAAATTATCCTTTGGTTAAATAAAGCTTCTTCTTGCCAAAGTTTATAATCACTTTCCTCTTTTATAAGAAGAAATAAATTAAATAATTGAAGAAAACTTAAATCCTTAAGGCTTATACCACATTTATCGAAAGGATTAATATCTATATTTCTATACTCTAAATAATATATACCATCTTTTAATAAAGAGTTTAATAAATCCTTTTTATCCTTTGCCTTTAATCTTACCTTACTATATAATTCCTTATGACTTTGTATGTATTTCTTGTCCACCCATTTATTTATACTATCTACATATCCTTTAACAGAATAATAATCAGGAAATAACTCTATATTATTTTTATATCCACCCTCTCCATTTCTATAAGATACTGCACCTACATTTGAAAAGCTATCTTTTGAAATTTTCTCTAAGTCATTATCTTTTTCTATATAACTTTCATGGACAAGACTACTTGAACCTAATAAGTATATAATAAGCCAACTATATCTTAAATAATTTCTTGTAACCTTTAAATATAAATTATCTTTAAAGGTTTTATACTCTTCATTTGTATTACTGTTTTTAAATAACTTTTTTATTATATTTTCATCAAAAGAAAAATTATAATGGATTCCAGATATAAGCTGTTTTTTTCTACCATATTTTTTAACAAGGTTTTCCCTATATACTCTTGATTCAATACCCTCTATAGAATCATTAAAACTTGCTATTTTTATAATGCTTTCGTCCTCTGGTATTATACAAGGCATTGATTGAGGCCATAAATATTCATCTTTTATTTCAAGAACAGAAATATCATAAAGATTATTTAAAAAATTATATGTGTCTTCACTACTTTTAAAAGTAGGAGTTATAAGTTCCACTTGGCTTTCAGAAAAATCCGTTGTTATATATGGATTTTTAAGTTTATCTCCAAAAACAGAAGGATGATTTTCTTTAGATAATATTCCATTTTCATTAACCCTTAATCCTTCTCTTTCGATACCTATATTTCCTTTTAAAAGTTCTTTTCCATTAAATAGTTCCTTTAAATTTTGTAACATTTTATGCTCCTTTTCTTTTTTTATTTACTACTTAAGCTTTCCATTTCATTGATGTAATATTGACATTATATCTCTTTAGCTTTTTTTATCTTAAAATACATAAATATCTTCTGCACTTTCTCTTAATGTTTTCCACTTTTCTTTTTCTGATAGTGTACAAAAATATTTACCCATATATAAATCTAAAAGTTTTTCTAATAAATCTAAATATTCCTTACAGGACAAAGTCACCTTTTCTTCTACCTTATCATAAATAAATTCATAAGTATTATTTCTTTTTAATGCATATAAATGACCATCATCTAGTAAATCCCATTCATAATTTTTTTTATTTATAAATGCTTTAAAATGTTCTAACAGAATTTCTCTATAAACAGTACGCATTGCTGCCTTGTTAGTAGATTTCCAAACACGTGTAAATCCCTCTTCAAAGAAATATTTTTTAATCCACTCCTCTTTTTCACATAGAATCTCAACATAATTACTTCCTATATCATCATTATTATTATTAAAGTTTTCCATTAAAATATCATATACTTCTTTTCCAACTTCTGTTGAAACCTCTGAATAAAGTTTATCATAAAACCTTTTATATTCTTCTAAAAAAATTTTTGAAAAAAGTGATGCATCTAATACAGCAAATTTTAAAAGATGCCTATTAAGAAATTTTATATCTAGCTTATGTTTATTAAAAATTTCACTTTCAAAGAATTCCTTTATTTTCTTTCTATCACTTTCATCTTCAAGAGAATAAAGTTCTTTTATCTTCTCCATTAAAAATAAAATTTCCTTTCTATCTACTTCTTGTTTTATTTTTAAACTTTCTATTAAAACTCCCTTTTCTTCAATGGCTTTATATATAGGTTCTAACATTTTTAGCTTTGATGTATATTTTATCCTTGAAAGGTCAAATGCATCTATTAAATAACCATAAATTTCATCAGAAAATCTTGGAGCTTCACTAATAAGAAAAGCAATCATAGGATATATAGTTGTATCTATATTTGTCTTTACATCATCTTTTAAATAAAATTCTCTTCCACTAATTTCTCTTATATACCCTTCCCAAAGTTCAACTTCTTGTTCACTACCATTATTTTTTACACTTTTATAAAGTCCATAATAAACAGAATACTTTATAACTTCATTCCATAAATTTGGATCTTCATGTTTTTCTATTATATCTTCTATATTTTCATTTTCAAACAAAACATTAAAAAACTCATAAAATCCATCTTTAAATAGTTCCTCTTTTTCTTCCTCAATAAAAGGATAATAGGCAAAATAAAGTTCTTTTACCATATCAAAAGGTAATTTTTTTACTTGATAACTTGTCTGATACTTTAAAAAATTAGCTAATTTATAAACAAATCTTTCATCAAATTGAACCCTTAAAAACTCTGGTTTTATTATAAAATCTTTCCAATACTTTTTATCTTTTATATAGAAAAACTTTTTAAACTCTTCTATTCCTTCATTAATATTAGATGAATTTTGTGTATATATGTTTTTTGTAAAGATTTGCTTATTCTTTACAAAATCTTTTTTTGAATTACATCCTTTAATAACCATATATTAATCCTCTCCATAATAAAATCCCCACAAACATAATAAAATTATGATTTATTTTAATATGATTATACCATAACTTATTACATTTATAGGGCTTTTAATTATTTCAATAGAGAATTTCCTAATGTATCATTTAAAACTTTTAATACCTTTTCATTGTCACCATCATATACAACAACTATTCTTCCCTTTTTATAAATATGGGCTTTTTTGTTCCATTTAACATCTTTATTATTAATTGTAGCTCCATTATTTGTTACTGTGCTTAAATCATTTTTTAAAGTAGAAGCAGCATCTTCATCGTATTCATAAACAGATATTCTCTCTCCATCTATTGTATAATCTTTATTATCAATAGAAAAATGTGATTGAGAAGCCTCTGTTTCTTCTACCTTAGCGCCCCTTTTTTCTAAGTCTCTTCTAAAGTCAGAAGCATTATAACTCATAGTTGTATCTGTTATATTGTCAACTATATTTGCAGCTCCTTCTCCAACATCTTTTACAGCATTACCAACACCATTTGCTCCTTCTTCAATTACATTTCCTGCTGTATTATTTCCATCATTAGTTTTTCCACAGCCACATCCAGCTAAAGATAAGCTTAGTCCTAAGGAAAGAATAAGACAAGTTAATTTCTTTTTATTCATAAAAAAATCACCTCAAATTAAATACTTCATTAAGTATTGTTTCTAATTTAAGATGATTTTATTCAAAAATATTTTTCATTTAATTAGGAAGTGTTAATTATTATTTTGTGTTGACTTGAAGCTTGTCGACAGAAAAAACAAAATAATAATTAATCCTTCTTTTATTTAGTTCTTTTAAGCTTTCTAACTCCTGGAAATACCTCTTCAGTTAATTCATCTATAGCACCCTCTTCTACTAAGTCTGCTTCCTCAAGAGATACTATATGGTCAAAGGCATCTTCATATTCCTCATCTTCATCATAATCTGAAAAATCTATTCCTGTTTCTTCTTGAAGCTTTTTATATGCAGCTTTTAATTCTTCTTCATCTATATCTAAAGGAGGTAATTCTCTTTCAAACTCTTCCATTGCTTCTTCTTCCTCTTTAAGTTCTTTAAGCTTAGCCATATATTCTTCTTCAAGAGCTTTATTTTCTTCTACATCTTTTGCTATATCTTCAATTTTTATAGCTCTTATATCAATACCCTCTTCTTCTAAGCACTTACCACAATTATCACATATTTTCTTTTCATATATATCACAGTAATCATCTTCTGTATATTTACCCATAAATAACACCACCTATTTTTATAATAAAATTTATTATATCAAACAAATAATTTTAAATCAAATTATTTCTCCTAGTACCACAAAAATATTATGGCTCTGCAAAACTGCAGAGCCATCAGACTGTAGACATACACCTTTTTCTCATATAGAGCCTCATATCCATTTATACCAGTTCTGTTAAATAGTTAGTTTAAATATTCCCCAACAGGAGATATACTACCCTCTTTCATTGTATTGAAGTACATTTCATAAAAAAGGGATCATTCACGTCATAATATGCAATTCCAAGTTTCTTGGCAATTTCCTCACCAATAAAACGGCCACCACTTCCAAATTTTCTGCTGATTGTAATAATTCTCTTTGACATTGCTGGTTCCTCCTTAACTTAAAATATTGACTTTCATTTTCCTAATTTTCTTTAAAAATATATATCCTACTACGCAAGATATGAATTCCGTGATTGGAAATGCCCACCAAATCAATGAGATTCCTGCCTGACCATTTCGGACAAATAAAGAAAAAATCCCTGTAAGAGGTAATATAATGACAAACTGTCTTAAAAGCGAGATAACAAGTGATTCCACACCGCCATCCAATGCTTGATAGATTCCCTGATAGGCTATGTTAATCCCTGCAAAAATGAAACTAATAGAAATAATTCTCATTGCACCAATGAAATACTCTCTTGATTGTCCGGCATTAAACAATGTTGCAAATGCTCCAGGAAAAATTTCTGTAATAGCCACTCCAAAAATCATCAGTACAATTTTATATAAACTGTCCGTAGGTCAGTCTACTTAAGAGCATGGGGACCAAATATTATCCCTACAATTAACCAGCCCAGAATTGAAGGCATCTTAATTTTAGTCATCAGCTTGCCAGCAACAAAAGCGATGGCAAGAACAAGTATCCAGCGAAATAAATATTCCATCATGTTATTTTTCTCCTTTTGCAATTCCATAAAATTAATTATTACTTTGCTTTTTCCGCCCTGCTAGCTCTAAGTCAACGCAAAGTAATATAGAATAAAAAATGTACCCACCAATTAAGGCGGATACATAACTTAAAATTTAAATATTATTTTTTAAATAGTCTTAAAACAAATTTAACTACTTCATTAACAACAATTATCATAAATGCAAGTAATATTACTTTACCCCACATTACAAGAGAAAGGCTTACTGCATTAAAAAATCCTGAGAATAATTCAGTAAATATAAATTGTGCAATTGCAGTTACACTTATTATTAAAAGAGCTGTCTTATTCTTTGTGAAGTTCTTAAATATGCTATCTGTTCCAAATTCTCTACAGTTAAATGCATTAAATAAAGCACTAAAAGCAAATAAAGCAAATAACACAGTTTCACTTTCACTAGCACCATCAATTACTGTAGTGTCAGCACCTAAAATATTAAATTTCATTTGAATAAGTAATATTGCTGTTACATAAAGTGCATTTAAAACTATTGAAGTAATCATCTTTTTAGTTATTATGCTTGCTTTTCTATCAACAGGCTTTCTATCAAATACAGCATCACGAATAGGTTCAAGTCCTAATGCTAAAGCTGGAGGACCATCCATTATTATATTAACCCATAAAAGTTGAATTGTTGTAAATGGCATTTCAAAATCTAGTATTTGTGAAATAATTGCAACTAAGAAAGCTATAACATTAACTGTAAGTTGGAATTGGATAAATCTTTGGAAGTTTTCATATACTCCTCTTCCCCACTTAATACCATTTATTATTGTAGCAAAGTTATCATCTGTTAAAATAATGTCTGCTGCGTTTTTAGAAACCTCAGAACCTGTAATTCCCATTGCAATACCAACATCTGCTTTAGTAAGTGCTGGAGCATCGTTTATACCATCTCCAGTAACTCCGACAACCTCTCCATTAGTTTGAAGAGCATTAACAATTCTCATCTTTGTTTCTGGCTTACTTCTTGCAACAATTGCTATTGTTTTAATTTCTTTTCTTAACTCTTCATCACTTAAAGTATCTATATAAGTTGCTTCAACTGCTCTCATTCCTTCTTTAAGCATTCCAAGTTCTTCACCAATAGCTCTTGCAGTATTTATATTATCACCTGTAAGCATTTTTGTTTCTACTCCTGCCTTTCTAGCAGTTTCTATAGCTTTAAATACATCAGGTCTTAATGGGTCTTTTATAGCAACAAATCCATTAAATATAAGTTCATCTTCTTGACTTCCACTTAATATATTTCCTTCAGAAGTTGCAGCTGCTTCTACTTCTGCTTGAGAAATTGATCTAAATCCAAATCCTAATATTCTCATAGATTTTGCTTGAAGCTTTTGAATTTCTGAAAGAATTTCTTTCTTTCTTGCTTCAGTAATTTTAATTACTTTTCCATTAGATATTTCATTTACACATTTATCAAGTATTATTTCAGGTGCACCCTTAACTAAAAGAATATCTAAGTCACCCTCTTCTATTACTGTTGCCATGTATTTATTCATTGAATTAAATGGTATTTGGTGAACTATCTTTTGTTCTTTTCTTGCTTTTTTATAATCATGATTCTTTAAGCATAATAAAAGAGCACATTCTGTTGAGTTTCCTAAGTAATTACATTTATCTCCATCAAAGCTTATATCTGCTGTTGAATTTAAAAGACAGTTATTTATAAAATACATATCTTCAATTTTATCTAAATCAACAAATTTTCCATTTAAATAAACATTTTCTACAGTCATTCTGTTTTGAGTTAAAGTACCTGTTTTATCAGAACATATAACACTTACAGAACCAATAGTTTCACAAGCTTCTTTTTTAGTTACTAATGCATTTATATTAGCCATTTTTTGCATTGTAAGTGCAAGAGTCATATTTATCATAGTTGGAAGTCCTTCAGGAACTGCAGCAACTATTAAAGCAATACAAGTAACAAAAGCAGTTTTAATAGGTCCTATAGATTCTAAGAAATTTTTAATTCCTGTAAAATCAATGTTTACCTCTCCTCTTGTTACAATTTTTATAGTCATAAATATAAATAGTAATGCAGCTATTACTGAAGAAATCTTAGCTATTACAGCACCTAGCTTACCAAGCTTTATTTGAAGAGGAGTTTCTTCCTCATCCATTTGAAGAGTTTCTGCAATTTTACCCATTTCAGTATTATCACCAATACCAGTAACTAGCATTGTTCCTTTACCATAGGCAATTAAAGTACCAGTAAATCCCATATTGCTTTGTTTTGCTGGAATTGGGTCTTGAATTTGCTTTTGTCCTTTAACATCTATTTCTTCTAAAGGAATAATAGCATTTGCATCTTTTTTAACATCATCAGATTCTCCAGTAAGCATGTCTTCTCTTACTTTTAAATCTACAGTTTCAATAAATCTACCATCTGCTGGAACCATATCTCCAGTTTCAAGATAAACTATATCACCAGGTACTAAGTCACTCTTAGAAACATTCATAACTTTACCATTTCTAAGAACTTTAACTTCAATATCTTCTGTCATCTTAGCTAAAGCTTCTGCAGCTTTTTTAGATTTTCCTTCTGTAACAATACCAATAGTTATACCAATTGCTACAGCACACACTATACCAATTGCATCATAGTATTCTCCTATAATTGCACTTATCAAAGCTGCAACTAAAAGAATTATCATCATTGGTTCAAGAAGGGCATCTTTTATATCATCTAAAAGACTTCCCTCTTCTTTTGTGGAAAATTCGTTTTTACCAAATTTCTCACTTCTAGTTTTTACTTCTGAATCTGACAACCCTTTTTCAGCATTAACACCTTGCTCTTTTAAGCAGTCATCAATCTTCTCTTTAAAATACTTCATATAATTACTACTCCTTATTTGTAATCTGCTGCAATATCACTTAATCTTACATGACTAGTTCCTTCTCCTAAAGCAGCAAATTTCCATTCTCCATTGTGCTTGTACACTTCACCTACAATAAGAGCTGTTTTTCCTGAATAATTATCAGTTAAATTATATTTAATAAGTTCTTTTTTTGAACTATTATCAGCTATTCTTATATAGGCATTTTTAATCATTCCAAAATCCTGTTTTCTAGATTCGCATGCATATATATTAATTACAAATACTAATTTATTTACTTCTTTATCAATCTTAGATAAATCAATTAATATCTGTTCATCATCTCCATCACCTTCACCAGTTAAATTATCACCAGTGTGAATGACTCCACCACATTTGCTTTTTAAATTACCAAAATAAATTAAATCATCTTTATTTTGAAGCTTATCATCTTTAAGCATTATAACTGATGCATCTAAATCTATATCAGCAACCTTTTTCTTTCCAAATAAGCCACGTTTAACTTCAACAGGGTCCCAGCCTAAACCAACTAATAAGTTTTTTAAGCCAGCATTATTTTTAGTTAAGTCAATTCTTTGGCCCTTTACCAAACTAATACTCATATTTTTCCTCCATTACATCTTTTGTTAATTAAACATTTAATCCAAAGTTTCTGCAAAGAGCAGCAAGACCACCTGCAAAGCCACTTCCTATAGCATTAAACTTCCATTCTCCATTATGTTTATATAATTGTGCAACAACTATTGCAGTTTCAACAGAGAAGTCTTCTCCTAGGTCATATCTTAATAACTCTTCATCATTTTCTTGATTTACAACTCTTACATAAGCATTAGAAACTTGTCCAAAGTTTTGTCCTCTTTCATCTGCTTCATGTATTGTAACTGTAAAATTAATTCTTGTTATTCTTGATGGAATAAGGCTTAAATCTACTAATATTTGTTCATCATCACCTTCTCCTTCACCAGTTAGGTTGTCTCCTAAATGTTCTATAGCTCCAGTTTCATGCTTTAAATTGTTATAGAATATAAAATCTAAATCTTCATGAACCTTATCATCATCTCCACAACAAAAAGCTGCAGCATCTAAGTCAAAATCATATCCTCCATCATATTTATTAGTGTCCCATCCAAGGCCAACTAATATTTTTTTTAATGATTTGTTACCCTTTGTTAGGTCAATTTTTTGACCTTTTTTTAACATAATTCCCATTTTTCTTTCCTCCTAAAATTAATGTTTAATAATATTTAGAATATTACAACTTTATTTTACTACCTATATAGTGTTTATTCAATAATTAGTAGAAATATAAAGTTTAAATATAACTATACCTTTAAATATCTATATTTTCAAGTATTTCCTCAAGTCCTTTAAGTCCATCTTCCTTTGGAATAAATATATTTTCATTAACAGCTTCTATATTCATAAGAAATGAATTTTTAGGTATATAAGCTTTCTTTGAACTTTTTAAAAGATTTAAATCCATACTTGAATCTCCTAGTGCAAAAAAATCTTCATAGCCTAAATATTTAGCTAAAAATTTTGCAGCATTTTCTTTTTTTAAGTTTTGTGGTAAAAAGTAAATCTTTCGTCCACTATAATGAGTTTCCCAATTATTTTTTATTAAATAATTTTCAAAAGATAATAAATTTTCTTTATTAAATATAGAATAATCAACTACTATGTAAAAAAATAATTCATAAACCTGTCTAACTTTTAAAATTCCAGGAATACTTTCATTTTTAATAAACTCTTTTCTTACATTAGAGAAACTTTCATTTTTTTTAAGCTCTTTTTTTAAAATATCATCCCACTCTTTTAAAAAAGTTCCATCTTTTAAAATGTATCCTCCATTACATACAATTGCAAAAGGAAAGTTTATATTATATTTTTTAAAGTCTATCCTTTCATATTGCTCTATACTTCTTGTAGTACATGGAATAAAAATATTTTTTTCATTTATTTCTCTTAATAAATTAATGGATTTTTCAGTCATAAAGGATATATATTCTCCTTCATACTTTTCAATTGGCACTTCTTTTAAATCTTCTTTTAAGAATTTTTTTGAATATATTAATGTTCTATCTAAATCTGAAAAATAAAGCATATTTTATACATCCTTCATATTTTTAATTATTCCACAGCATTTATAAGCTGATAAAGGATAAGTTTCTACAGGTACATTTTTTTCCTTAGCTAAAATTAATATATGTTTAAGTGCCTTATCTTCTTTATTCTTAACTAAAATCTTATAAGGAATTCTTCTTAATAAGACTCTTGTTGTTTCACCTATTCCTGGTTTTATAAAGTTAATATTATTAATTTTATAGTCTCTTTTTATATTTTCTACATCCTTATCTCCTATTTTAGTTATTTCATCTTTTGTCCAATTTTTCATTGCCTCTTCTATTTCAAATGAAACATTTTTAAATTCCTTTGATATTGTATCTATATATTCATTAGATAAATCAAATTCCTTTAACTCTTTATAATACTTAGCACCATGAAAATCATCTTTTCCTATAAGGTCATCTCTTAAAACTGTTCTACTTATAAGACCAGATACTGTAGAATTTAAACAGGCACTTGGTATTAAAAAATCCTCTCTTATTCCAAATAAACTAGAATAACCTGCACAATCTGCAAGTACTGCTAAAGAATTATCAAGTTTTACATTATACTTTTTATTAAAGTTTTCTAAAGCTTCATCTAATACCTTTGATATAGTACCCTTCCCAGTCCATCCATCAATAAATTGTATTTTCATATCTTTATGATTTTTTAAAATATATTTTAAAGCATTTTCATCTATTCCCTTATCTCTTATTATTGATATTGTATAGTGAGGTAAATTTAAATTATATTTATATTTTATATATCTTTTAGATAAAATTCCTATAGGAGTTCCAGCCCTTGCAAGGGAAACTAAAATTACATCATTTCCTTTTTGCTTTAAAATCTTTTCACACATTATACCAACAGATAAGGCTAATTTTTCTTTAAGCTCTTTAAGCTGACTTTTATAAAGATTTAAATACACATCACTTACTTGATATTCAATTGGAAGCATTTCAGAATAATGTCTCCCACTTTGAATGGCTTTTTCTCTTTCTAAATTGCTTTGTTCTAGTATACAATTTGAAATATCCTTTAAAAGAAATATTACATCATCTTTTGAATAAGAACTAAATTCCATCAAATTCCTCCTTAGCATCTTACTATATTTATTTTTTCTATATTTACTGATTTTAATATCTTTATAAACTCTTCTATTCTTTTATCATTGACAAAGGTTTCAAGGAATAAAAAACATTCTTTACAATTATTTATATTAAGATTATATATATAATTTATATTGTTATTGTAAAAGCTATTTAGCTTATATTTTTTTCTTATAGCATAATTTTCATCATCAAATGGAAT
This sequence comes from uncultured Eubacteriales bacterium, assembly GCA_900317445.1. Lineage (GTDB taxonomy): Bacteria > Bacillota > Clostridia > Clostridiales > Clostridiaceae > Clostridium. The sequence continues at coordinate 16,388 of ONGV01000211.1, forward strand.
AATAGGACTTCTTGTAATTGAATGATAATATATATCTCCTTTCATAAATTTACTTAAAATCATTGGAATATACATAAATTCCTCTACTCCTAAAGCTAATATTTTATCATTTTCTCTTATATTATTTAGCTTTTTAGAAGAGACTTTTAAAATATTTATAAGTTCTTCTTGTTCTGTTCTATCTATTCCAAATCTTCCTGTACCTTTTAAATACTTTTCATTTCCTAAATGTCTTTCTAAGTTTAAATCTAAATAATTAACCTTAACTTCTTTATTAGAATTTACATCTTCTATTTTATCTATTAAAGGTTTATTTTCATCAAATTTAAAATCAAAAGACCCATTAAAAAGATAAACAAATTCTATTTTACAATTTAAACTTTTAGCTATAGCTTTAATTTCCTCTTCTCTTTTTTCATCTATCCAATTTAATATAGAAGCTATTACATATTTTTTTGCTTTATAATTTTTTTGAAGCTCTTTAATCATATTTATACAAGTTTTAGCAGTAGTTATTTCATCATCTACTAAAATTAAGGTATCTATGTTTTTTAAAGAAAATATTTTATCAGTATATAAAATTTGCTCTGTAGCATGGGAATGTTCTTCTAAAAAATCTATTCTGTTTAAATTTAAATTTTCTCGAGTTGTATGAATAAAAAGCTTAGAGGATTCTAAATAATTAAAAAAGCTATGAGAAAGTGCTGTGGCAGTTTCTGCAAAACCTATTACAATTTGGTTTTCCTCTTTATAATTTTCATACTTTTTCTTATAAGCTTTAGCTAAAAGATATCCTAAGTTATCTACCTTTTCAGGGTTAACAGGAATATGCTTTCCTAAGTTTTTTGATATAAATAAAAATCTTCTTTTTTTATTATTTCTTAAAGCCAAATCTAAATAATCCTCTATATTTAAATTTAAAGGATTATTCTTTATATTAATATCACAGTTAAAATCTAAACAATTCATTAAACTTTATCCCCTTATTAAAAACTCCATAAATATTTGATAAAATCATAATCTTTCTTGCCCACTTTGTATGAGGATTTACTTCATTCATCCTTTCACAATTAATGCTTCCACTTATTGAGTATTTACTTCCAATACCATCTAATATACTTTTTGCATCCATATAGTCCTCATAGCTTATAACATTCATAGCTTGAACAACATTCATTTGAAGAGGATGAATTACAGTTTTACCAATAAATCCATTAAGCTTATCTATTTTAATCTCTTTTATATAGGTATCAAGAATTTCTTTATTATTCATATCATAAACTTCAGAAACGCCTCCACTTATAGGAATATCTATTTCATCATTTTTTAATATGCTCATTAAATCAAAGGTTAAATTTTTAAAAACTATATTATCATAAATAGTAAGACTTTTATCTCTTCTTATTCCATAACTACCTAAAATATCTGTAACTCCAACTCTAATATTTAATATTTTGTCCCTATGTTCTAAAACTGCTCTTTTTAAATCCTTAAGGTATTTATCCTTTAAGGTATAATCTATAAATTCTATACTCTCTATTATGGGCATAATATAAAGCTTTGAACAGTTTATTTTATCTAGAGCTTCAATAAAAGAGTCTATTTTATTTCCATTTGCTTTAGGTATAACTATTCCAGTAATAATATCTTTATTTTTCTCTAAAATATCTTTAAATTTAAACATTTGCTCTAAGTTACGAGGTCTTATAAAAATTAATGGAATATCTTTTTTATTACTTAGTTGTATTTCATTTAAAACCTCAGCTAAGTTTTCTATGCTTTCTCCCTCTCCATTTATTCCTATAGCATCTTCTAAACATATAGTAAAGGAAGTTAAACCTTGAATTTTACCATTTAAACACTTATATATCATATCCTTTCTTATGGCAGGAACATATATATGTCCACCTAAGGCATATTGTAAAAATTTTTTATCTTTATTTTTATTAAATGCTTTAGGTATTTTATGAAAAAGTCTTTTTTCTTCCTCATATTCTAAATAACTAAAATATCTCACAAATAAATCCCCTTTTATAAAAATAGTTTTAAAAAAGCAAGGCATAAATTAATATGCCTCACTTTTATAATTTAATATTAAACTTGTAAGCCAAAGTTTTGGCATAAAGCTGCAAGTCCACCTTGGAATCCATTACCTATAGCATTAAATTTCCATTCTCCATTATGTCTATAAAGTTCTGCAACAACTATAGCAGTTTCTATTGAGAAATCCTCTCCTAAGTCATATCTTATTAATTCTTCTCCAGTTTCTTCATTAACAACTCTTACATAAGCATTAGAAACTTGACCAAAATTTTGTCCTCTTGCATCTGCTTCATGTATTGTAACTGTAAAATCAATTTTTTCAATTGTATCTGGAACTAAATCAAGTTCAATAACTAATTGTTCATCATCTCCATCACCTGCACCTGTTAAGTTATCACCTAAATGTTTAATTCCACCTGATGGATGAACTAAGTTATTATAGAAAACAAAATCTGTATCACTTTTTACTTTTCCATCACCTGCACAACAAAATGCTGCAGAGTCTAAGTCAAAATCTGCTCTTCCATCATATTTATTTACATCCCATCCAAGTCCTATTAAAACTTTTTTAAGTCCTTTATTTCCTTTTGTTAAATCTACCTTTTGACCTTTTTGTAAAACTATTGCCATAATAAAATCCCTTCCTTTTTTCTTTTAGTGAATTAAATTTTAAATAAGTATATCAAAAAATGTATAAGTTTTCAATTACTTATTTGTAAATTAAGTAAAATTTAAGTTTATATTCAAAATAAATATATTAAAAAGAAAAGTTTTCCAAACTCATATATTGATTATCTTTACTTTTTAATAAGTTATTATGTACCATATTATAATATATAATAAATCCTTTTACAAGAGTTTTTTAAAAAAAATTTAGAAACCAATTCCCTTATTACTTTATTGATAAAAGATATTATATAATATATAATCAAGGTAATAAAAGACAATAATAAACCGAAGGGAGAAAATAACATGTTGAATTTAATAGAATTAAGAACTAATAGGGATTACTTTCTTCCTCTAAGCAAAAGACCTTTAAAAGGAGTTTATTTTTATAGATTTATTGGATATGATGATAATATTTTAAAGTTTTTAAAAGAATATGAAAATTCTACTATATCTAATGGAATTTATATAAAAAAGCCTATACCAAATCCAAGAGAAAATGTGGTAAAAGACTTTTTCTCTAAAACAAATGAAAACTTTGTTCTTAACTTAAATTTTATACAAAGCAATTTAAGATTATGGATAAGAAATTTAACAAACTCTCAAATACTTTCTTTAAGTGAATCTATATTAGAAAGTCTTCAGGACTTAAGAAAAAAAGGGGCAAATGACAATATTTTAAAAAATGCCTATGTTAAGTTTATGTGTTGGAGCTTAAGCTTTGAAAGAGTTTTAAAAAATATAGGAAATGATAATATTCCTAAGGTTTTATATGAAGGAGAAATTTCAAAATATGAAGTATATATGCTTAGAATATTATTAAAAGCTGGCTGTGATATTTTATATGTAAACTTTTCAGATGAAAACTCTATTTTAAAATTTGATGGGAGCCTTTCTAAAGCTATCTATGGAAAATTTAAAGGAACTCCTAAAATTCACTTCTCCTCTATTAACTTAGAAGAAGTTAATAAGGTGGAAGATATTAAAGAAGATGTTTCTAAGTTTTCTAATAAGGTTATAACAAATTCTTGGCTTAAAGAAGATGAAAACTTTTTTGAAATTCTAGAAAAGAAAAATACCCTTAGAGGAGCATTACTTAATTCATCTAAAATATATAATTTATTTATATCTTACATAGGTGTTGATGAAGCTGGCTCTTATAATAATAGATTATTTAAATTAAAAAATGATTTAGAAAAAAGTGATAAACCTTTTATGTTAATTGATAAAAAAATAATGAATCCAACTAGTGAAGAGGTTTCATCTATTAAAAGAATTAATATTTCAAATAGAAAACAGCTTACTGATTTTATAACTTTAGCTGTTTCAAATAAATTTAGTAAAACTTCTATACCCTTTATAGTTAATGGATTTTTTAAACTTTTTGAAAAGGAAAAGGATTTAGAACTTTCTAAGCTTTATAATTTATGTATAAAGCTCTTATGTTGGATGATAAGATATAATACTTTATTTGATTTTGATGGAGATAATCTTCCTATTTTAATATATTATGGAGAAATTTCTCCAAGTGAAGTTTCTTTTTTAGAACTTTTATCTTATATGCCAATAGATATTTTATATATATGTCCAACTAAAAATCAAAAGGGAATTTTAAAAAATGCTCTTGAATTTGAACTTCAAAATTCTCTAGATATAGAAAATTTTCCAAAGACTGAAATGAAGGTAAAAGTATCTACTGTAGCTTATAAAGCAGAAAAGGAAATAGAAAGTGAAATTTACAATGATACAGGATTGTATAAAAATCAACAGTTTGCAAATTCAACTCCTATTACCTTAAGAACAACCTATGAAGAAATTTCTATATTATGGGACCAAGAAGCAAAGTTTAGACCATCTTTTAGAACTGATGGATTAAAGGTATATACTCCAAATATATTTGCTAAAGTTTGTGGAGTAAAGGATAAAGATGAAAATAAATATTTTAAAAGTATAAAATCATTAATAAATGATGATACAATATATTATAAAAATATTCCGTTTTTAACAGAAAAACATACCTTAAAAAACTCTTCTCTTAATATGTGTCTTCATAATAATAAAATTGATATTGATGGAATAAAGAAAATTGAAGAATATAAATATGAATATTTAGATTTAAACACTCAACATTATATAATAAGTAAAATAGATGAGCTTATAAATTTAAATTGGATTAAATATACAGGTAGTGATTTAAATAATATAATTTTAGGAACTTTACTTAACTTAGATAAACCTACTTTAAAGTTAATTCAAAAATTTGACTTTACAAAAAATATTCCTAAAATAGTTATTGTTGATACAACAGAAGAAATGGCAACAGTTTATGATTGTATATATCTTTTATTTTTAAATCTTATAGGATTTGATATAGTTATATTCACTCCTACAGGATATAGAAATATAGAAAAATTTATCATGGATTCTTCCTTTGAAAATCATATAATTGGAGAATTTATGTTTAATTTAAAAGCACCAAATTTTAAAACTTCCACAACAGAGAAAAAAGGATTTTTTGAAAGATTATTTGGATAAATTAATAAAAATTGAAAGGGGTAAAATAAAATGGCATTAAAATTTTCAAAACCACAAACAATAACTAATACTAATATTCAATCAGCACCAACTAATACAAGTGTTGCTATTCCTCAAGCAGAAGAGGTACAAGAATTTAATATAGTAGAAAAAAGAAATGAAATAGAACAAGAGCTTTTAAGTTCACCAGAAATTGAAGCACTTACTGCAGAAATTGACATAAGTGACCCTCAAACAATAGTAGCTTTTGGTGGAAATGTAGCAAATGAAATTGCAAAGGCTTCAGATGCTGTTTTAAATAATGTTAATATGAAACAATTAAATGATACAGGAGAGCTTTTAAATACTTTAGCTAAGGTAATGGATAAATTTGATATTGATGAAATTAAAGATGATGGACCTAAAGGGCTTTTAGGAAGAATATTTAATAATGCTAAAAAGCAACTTGAAAATATTATTAATAAATATAATACTATGGGAAATGAAGTTGAAAAGATAAATGTTCAACTTAGACAATATGAAAATGAAATAATTCAATCAAATAAAAAGCTAAAAGACATGTTTGAAGCAAATGTAGTTACTTATCAACAACTTGTAAAATACATAGTTGCAGGTGAAAGAGGTCTTCAAGAAATTGATGAATATTTAGTACAAATGAATCAAGAATTTGAACAAACAGGAGATGGTAATATACAAATTACTATAAATAATCTTCAAAATGCAAAACTTATGCTTGAACAACGTGTACACGATTTAAAAGTTGCAGAAAACATAGCAATGCAATCAGTTCCTATGATAAATACAATGCAATTTAGTAACTTAAACTTAATACGTAAAATAAATTCAGCTTTTATAATAACTCTTCCTGTATTTAAACAAGCCCTAGCTCAAGCTGTTCTTCTTAAGAGACAAAAGGTGCAAGCTGAAGCTATGCAAGCTTTAGATGAAAAGACAAATGAAATGATTTTAAAAAATGCTCAAAATACTGTAGCACAATCAAAATTAACAGCTCAACTTGCTGGAAATAGCTCTGTAAAAATAGAAACTCTAGAACAAAGTTGGAGAACTATTGTAAATGGTATAGAAGAAACAAAACAAATTCAAGAAAATGCTAAGAAAAAGAGAGCTGAAGACTCTGCTCGTCTTGAAGCTATGAAGGAAGAATATAAGTCTAAAATGGGACAAAAACTTTAGTTTTAAGGTTTAAAGACAAAAGAAAAACTTATTTTAATTTTTGGAGAAAATTTAATGAAAAAAGTAAGTAATAAACAAATGTCAGAGTCATTAAAAATTGGAGTTATACTAGCTCTTACTGGTGGCTTTTTAGATGCATATACCTTCCTTGCACGTGGAAAGGTATTTGCTAATGCCCAAACTGGAAATATTGTATTATTAGGAACAAATTTATTTCAAGGGGAATTTAAACAAGCACTAAGCTATTTAGTTCCTATAGTAGCTTTTATAATAGGAGTATTTATTACTGAATTTATAAAGCTTAAATTTAAAGATAATGAAAAGCTTCATTGGAGACAAATAATTATTTTTATAGAAATATTTCTTTTAGTTTTAGTTGCCTTTATGCCTCAAAGTTTAAATAACCTTGCAAATATTATAGTTTCTTTTATATGTGCAATGCAGGTTGAAAGCTTTAGAAAGATAAATGGTATTGCCTGTGCTACAACTATGTGTACTGGAAACTTAAGAAGTGGAACTGAGTTATTATTTAAATATATAAAAACAAAGGAGCCTGATTTAAAAGAGAAAGGCATAAATTACTATGGAATAGATTTAACATTTATTTTAGGTGCAGGCTTTGGTGCTTTATTTACAAATTACTTTAAAGAAAAGGCAGTACTTTTTTGTTGTATAACCCTTTTTATCGGTTTTATTGTAATGTTTATAAAAGAAGATATTCTTATATTTAAAAATAAAGAAGTTAAAAAATAAGAGCTTTTTTGGCTCTTATTTTTTTATGTAAAAATACTTTTATATTTTAATAAAAAGTCTTCATTAAATATTTTATTATAAAAGAGAATATTGTTTATATAAAATTTACTATCACTTTCTTCTTTATATTTTCCTAAAAGGTAATTTGGATAATTATGAAGGCTTGTTGCCATTATCTTAACTTGGTCATATCTTTTTATTTTTAGTTTTTCTATAAGGGTATAATTTGCAAATATTATTGGCTCTATATGCTTTATAACTTTTTTATAATCATAGTTTCTAAACATAAAGGGTGCAAGGTAAAATGGACAGCAATAATATTTTGATTTGTTAATAAGATTTTTTAAAGTAAAAAGATTCATTTTCTCCTTTTCTTTAAGGGCATTATTATAAAGTTCTAACTCTTTTATAAAGTGTTCTGACTGTGGAAAGTTTTTAATGTTTATGTAAATATCTGTTAAATTAATTAATATACATTTTAAAATTCTTTTTTCTATCATTTTATTTTTATCACCACTATCTATTGTTACTTTATTTATTATTTCCAATTTTATTTTATAATATACATTTTCTATAAAGAAACTGTTATTTTTCTTTTATTATACTACTATTAAGTAAAATTACATTGACATTTTTTTAACTAAGAGATATTCTTTACTTAAATAACATATAAAAATTAAATTTGGAGGAAAAAATGAAAATTATTATTGTTGGTTGTGGTAAGGTAGGTTGTACTATTGCTGAACAATTAGATCAAGAAGGTCATAATATTACATTAATTGATACAAATCCTGATATTTTAGAAAAGATGTCAAATACTCTTGATGTAATTGGTGTAATCGGTAATGGTGCAAGTTATAATGTTCAAATGGAAGCAGGAGTTGTAAAGGCAGACTTATTAATTGCAGTAACCTCTTCTGATGAGCTTAACCTTCTTTGTTGCTTAATAGCTAAAAAAGCAGGAAATGTCCATACTATTGCCCGTGTACGTAATCCTATTTACAGAGAAGAAATTAATTTTATAAAAGAAGAACTTGGTCTTTCAATGGTAATAAATCCAGAGGAAGCAACAGCATCAGAAATTGCAAGGCTTTTAAGATTTCCATCTGCAATTACAATTGATACCTTTGCTAAGGGAAGAGTTGAACTTTTAAAATTTGAGATAACTCATAAATCAGTATTGCATAATATGATGATTTCTGATATTTCCTCTAAGCTTCATTGTGATATTCTTATTTGTGCAATAGAACGTAATGAAGAGGTTATTATACCATCTGGTAATTTTATATTACGTGAAAAAGATAAAGTAACAATTGTTGCATCTTCTAAGAATTCAAGTGAATTCTTTAAAAAAATCGGACTTTTAAATCAAAGAATTAAAAATGTAATACTTATAGGTGGAGGAAAAATTTCTTTTTACTTAGCTAAAGCATTACTTACAATGGGTATGAGTGTAAAAATAATAGAACAAAGTAAGGAAAGATGTGAATATTTAAGTACCCTTTTACCTGAAGCAATGCTTATAAATGGAGATGGAACAGACCAAACTCTTCTTTTAGAGGAAGGAATTGAATATACAGACGCTATAGCCTCTCTTACTAATTATGATGAAGAAAATATAATGCTTTCACTTTATGCTAAGAGTAAAACTAAAGCAAAACTTATAACAAAAGTTAACAGGTTAACCTTTGAAAATATAATAAATGGACTTCCAATTGGAAGTATTATTTATCCTAAGTTCATTACTGCGGAAAGAATTTTGCAATATGTAAGAGCTATGCAAAATTCTTTAGGAAGTAATATAGAAACTCTTTATAGAATTGTAAATAATAAAGTTGAAGCCTTAGAATTTCGTGTAAGACAAAACTCTCCTGTAGTAGGAATACCTCTTGAAAAACTTAAGCTTAAGGATAACTTATTAGTAACTTGTATAAATAGAAATGGTAGAATAATAACTCCTAAAGGACATGATACCATAAATATTGGTGATACAGTTATTGTTGTTACTACAAATACAGGTCTTAATGACTTAAAAGATATTCTTAAAAATTAAGTGAGGTTATTTTATGAATAGTTCAATTATAAAATATATATTAGGTTATGTTTTAAAATTTGAAGCTGTCTTTCTTGCATTGCCTTGTTTTACAGCACTAATTTATAGAGAAAAAGAAGGCTTTGCCTTTGCTATTGTTCTTGTTTTATGTGCTATTTTAGGAAGTATTTGCACTTATACAAAACCTAAAAATACTGTGTTTTATGCAAAAGAAGGTTTTGTTACAGTTGCTTTAAGTTGGATTATACTAAGTGTAATGGGTGCTCTTCCCTTTGTTATAAATGGAGAAATTCCAAAGTTTACAGATGCATTATTTGAAATAATTTCTGGCTTTACAACAACAGGAGCTAGTATTTTATCAGATGTTGAATCTCTTTCTCATTGCTCCTTAATATGGAGAAGCTTTTCTCACTGGATTGGAGGTATGGGAGTTTTAGTATTTATTTTAGCTATACTTCCTTTAGCTGGTGGTGGACACAGCATGCACTTACTTCGTGCAGAAAGCCCAGGACCTTCTGTTGGAAAGTTAGTTCCTCGTTTACGTTCAACAGCAATGATTTTATATGGAATTTACTTTTTCATGACATTGATAGAATTAATTATTCTTTTAATAGCAAAGATGCCACTTTTCGATGCAATATGTACTTCATTTGGTACTGCAGGTACTGGAGGATTTGGTATAAAAAATGACAGTATAGCTGGATACTCTAGCACTATACAAATAATAGTTACAATTTTTATGATTTTATTTGGAGTTAATTTTAATGTTTACTATCTTTTTTTAATAAAGAAACCTAAGGAAGCATTAAAATGTGAAGAACTAAGATATTATTTAGGTATAATAGCCTTTGCTGCTTTATTTATAACAATTAATATAAGAGGATATTTTCCAAGCATATTTGAAGCTTTTCGCCACGCATCCTTTCAAGTTGGTTCAATAATAACAACTACAGGTTTTGCAACAGAAGACTTTAATATATGGCCTCAAGCATCAAAAACAATACTTGTTATATTAATGTTTGTTGGAGCCTGTGCAGGAAGCACAGGAGGAGGAATTAAGGTTTCTCGTTTTGCTCTTTTATTAAAAACAGTAGGAAAAGAATTATCCCATTTAATTCATCCAAGAATCATAAAAATAATAAAATTTGAAGGAAAAAAAGTTGAACATGATGTTATACGTTCAGTTAATGTATTTTTAATAACCTATGTTATGAT
>ONGV01000216.1 GCA_900317445.1 uncultured Eubacteriales bacterium
CAGCCAGAGGTTAAGAAGATTCAAGAAAAGTATAAAAATGACCCTCAAAAAGCTCAAATGGAGATGATGAATCTTTATAAAGAGAAAGATGTAAGTATGACAGGTGGATGCCTTCCAGCATTACTTCCTTTACCAATACTTATGGCATTATATGGAGTTTTTTATAGTGCAAGTATGAAGGAACAAATTGAAGGATTATCATTTTTATGGATTAAAAATTTAGCAGAACCTGATAAATTATTTATATTACCTATATTAGCTGCAATTACTACCTATATACCTTCATATTTAATGACTAAAGCAACTCCAGCTAATAGTGGTACACCAAATATGTCTGGTATGAATATAGGTATGTCTTTAATGATGGCATTTATGTCAATAAATTTCCAATCAATCCTTGTAATATATTGGGTTGTTGGTGGATTAATTCAAATAGCAAATACCTATTTTATAAATTATAGACCAGCTAAGAAGGAAGCTTTAGAGTTAAAAGAAAAAGAAGAGGCAAAAAAAGCTTTAGATGGTTCAAAATTCTTTATGCAAAATTATGAAGAAACTAATAAAGCAAGTAAGAAAAAGAAGAAGAAAAAGAAGAATTAATTAATACTTAACTTTACTTTTATTAAGGTGGTGAATATGGTATGAAAACTGTTGAAATGAGTGGGAAAACTGTTGAGGAAGCTATTGATAAAGCTTTGGCATCTTTAAATGAAGAAAAAGATAATGTTATTATTGAGATAATTGAGGAAGGTACAAAGGGGTTATTTAACTTAATTGGAAGTAAGCCAGCTAAGGTAAAAATTACCACAAAGCCTAATCATATTGATGAAGCTAAAAAGTTTTTAGTTGATGTTCTTGATAATATGAAAATAGATGCTGATGTTACAGTTAAGGAAGAAAATGATTTGGTAACTATAAATATTAATGGTCCTAAGATGGGATTAATAATAGGATATAGAGGTGAAACATTAGACTCTTTACAATATTTAGTGTCTCTTATTGTTAATAAAGATCATAACAAACCCTATAAAAGAGTTGTATTAGATACAGAAAATTATAGACAAAAAAGAGAAGAAACATTAAAAAGGGTTGCTCAGAAAGCAGCGTATAAGGTTAAAGCGAGTAAAAGGCCTTATAAATTAGAACCTATGAATCCATACGAAAGAAGAATAATTCATTCAGCTCTTCAGGATGATAAAGATGTAACTACCTATAGTGAAGGGGAAGAACCTTACAGAAGAATTGTAATAGATATAAAAAAATAAAGTAATAGGAAGCCGAAAGGCTTTCTTTTATTTTTGCAAAGAATTCTAAGATTTTTGACTATAATATTAATGTTTTGTAAAATATATTAATATGTATTATTATATTTAAGGAGATGATTTTTTAGTGAAAGAATTTGATACAATTTGTGGTATAGCAACTCCTTTAGGAGAAGGTGGAATATCAATAATAAGAGTATCTGGAAGTGATTCTTTAAAGATAATAAATAAAATTTTTAAAGGAAAAAATTCTTCTGATATATTAGATATGAAAAGTTATACTATGAGATATGGTTATATATGTAATATAGATTCAAAGGTTGAAATAGATGAAGTAATTATAAGTTATATGAAGGGGCCAAGAAGTTTTACTGCAGAGGATGTAGTTGAGGTAAACTGTCATGGGGGAGTTGTATCTACAGGGAGAGTTCTAGAAGAAATTATAAAAGCTGGAGCTAGAATTGCAGAGCCAGGTGAATTTACTAAAAGAGCTTTCTTAAATGGACGTATAGATTTAAGTCAGGCAGAAGCTGTTATGGATATTATAAGAGCTAAGACTGATTTATCAATGAAGTCTGCTGTTATGCAAAGTAATGGAGCTCTTTCTAAGGAAATAGGGAAGCTTAGAGAGTATATGCTTAATACTCTAGCTTTAATAGAGTATTCTGTTGATTTTACAGAAGATGATGAGGAGCCAGATGAAACAATTCCTATAAGAGTTCAAGAACAATTAACTGTTGCTATAGAAGATATGAAAAAGTTATTAGAAGGTGCTAATGAAGGTCGTATAATAAGAGATGGCTTAAAGCTTGCCATAATAGGTAAACCTAATGTTGGAAAATCTTCTTTATTAAATTGTTTATTAAAAGAAAAAAGAGCTATAGTAACTGATATTCCAGGAACAACAAGAGATATTATAGAAGAATTTATAAGTTTAGATGGTATTCCAGTAAAAATAACAGATACTGCTGGTATTAGAGAAACTGAAGATGAAGTAGAAAAAATAGGAGTAGAAAAATCAAGAGAAAAAATTGATGAAGCTGATTTAGTAGTTTTAATGCTTGATTCATCACGTCCATTAGAAGATGAAGATAGAGAAATTATAGAAAATGTTAAAGATAAAAAATATGTAGTTCTTATGAATAAAAATGACTTAGAGAAAAAGATAAGTGATGAGGACATAAAAGAACTTAAAAATATAATTTACATATCTGCTAAAACTGGATTTGGAATAGATGAATTAAAAGAAAAAGTTAAAGATTTATTCTTTAATGGAGAAGTTGATAGTGAAAGTATGATAATATCTAATAATAGGCATAAGCAAGCTTTATATAGAGCCTTAGAAAACTGCGAAGAAGCTTTAGATAGAGTAAAATCTAATGAGTATTTAGATTTAATTTCAATATATGTAACATCAGCTCTAAAAGCCTTAGGAGAAATCACAGGTTCAGAGCTTGAAGAGGATTTAATAAATAAAATATTTAGCGAGTTTTGCGTAGGAAAGTAGGAGAAAATAAAATGAGATATGAGGCTGGAGAATTTGATATTATAATTGTAGGTGCTGGTCATGCAGGGTGTGAAGCAGCACTTGCAAGTGCAAGAATGGGTCTAAAAACTTTAGTATGTACAATAAGTTTAGATTCTATTGCTATGATGCCATGTAATCCTAATATAGGAGGAACTGCTAAAGGACATTTAGTTAGAGAAATTGATGCATTAGGTGGACAAATGGGAATAAATATTGACCATACATTTATTCAATCTAAAATGCTTAATACATCAAAAGGTCCTGCAGTACATTCATTAAGAGCACAAGCTGATAAAGTAAAATATCAAAGAACAATGAAAAAAACATTAGAAGAACAAGAAAATCTTTATATAAAGCAAATAGAAGTTACTGACTTATTAGTAGAAGATAAAAAGATAGTTGGAGTAGTTACTAAAAATGGTGCTACATTTAAATGTAAGGCTGTTGTTTTAGCTACAGGAACTTATTTAAGAGGAAAAATTATTATTGGAGAGGTAAGTTATAGTGGAGGACCTAATGGGCTTTTCCCTGCTAATGATTTATCTCAAAGTTTATTAAATTTAAATATAACCTTAAGAAGATTTAAAACAGGAACACCAGCAAGAGTAAATAGAAGGTCACTAGACTTATCAAAAATGATTGAACAACCTGGAGATAAAAAAATAGTACCATTTTCTTTTATGAGCGACAATATAGATAGAGAGCAAGTATCTTGCTATTTAACTTATACTAATGAGGAAACTCATAAGATTATAAGAGAAAATATTGGAAGGTCTCCAATATATAATGGAAGTATAAAAGGAATAGGACCAAGATATTGTCCATCAATTGAAGATAAGGTTATGAGATTCCCAGATAAAACTCAACATCAAATATTTATAGAACCAGAAGGAGAAGATACATTAGAAATGTATGTAGGAGGATTTAGTTCTTCACTTCCAGAAGAGGTTCAAATAAAGATGCTTAGAACATTACCTGGTTTAGAAAATGCTGAAATGCTTAGAACTGCATATGCAATAGAATATGATTCAATTGACCCTACACAATTAAAGCCTACTTTAGAATTTAAAGAAATAGAAGGATTATATGGTGCAGGACAGTTAAATGGAAGTTCTGGGTACGAAGAAGCAGGAGGACAAGGTCTTATAGCTGGTATAAATGCTGCTTTAAAGGTACAAGGAAAAGAACCTTTAATATTAACAAGATCAGATGCGTATATAGGTGTTTTAATTGATGATTTAGTAACTAAAGGAACAAATGAACCTTATAGAATGATGACTTCTAGAGCTGAATATAGACTTCTTTTAAGACAAGATAATGCAGACTTTAGATTAACTGAAATTGGTCATAAAATAGGTTTGGTTACAGAAGAAAGATATGAAAAATTCCTTAATAGAAAAAATGCAGTTGAAAATGAAATAGAAAGATTAAAAAATCTTCAAATAACAAATAAAAAAGAAGTAGGAGCATTTTTAGAATCATTAGGTTCTGCTGAATTAAAGAAACCTACAAGTTTATATGAATTAATAAAAAGGTCAGAATTAGATTATTTCTCATTAGCACCACTTGACCCAGAAAGAGAAGAACTTTCAGAAGATATTGGAGAACAAGTAAATGTAAGAGCAAAGTATGAAGGATATATAGCTAAGCAATTAGAACAGGTTAATCAGTTCACTAAATTTGAAAAGAAGTTATTACCTACTGATATTGATTATTCAGATGTAAAAGGACTTAGAACAGAAGCTATACAAAAACTTAGCAATATAAGACCTGTAAGTATAGGGCAAGCTTCTAGAATATCTGGAGTTTCTCCTGCTGATATATCTGTACTTTTAATATACTTAGAGCATCACTATAATAAAAGATAATGGAGGTCATAAATGAAGTTTTATGAATTAATGAAAAATGCTGCAGAAGAAGTTGGAATGTCTTTAAGTGAGGAACAATATAATAAATTTATTAAATATATGAAATTAATACAAGAATGGAATGAAAAAGTAAATTTAACAGCTATAACAGAAGATGAAGAAGTTGTAAAAAAACATTTTATAGATTGTATAAAGGCATATAAAAGTGAAGAATTAAAAAATGCAGAAACTATAATAGATGTGGGAACAGGTGCAGGGTTTCCAGGAATTCCAATAGCTATTATGGATGAAGATAAAAAGATTACTTTGTTAGATTCATTAAATAAGAGAATTAACTTCTTAAATTTAGTTATTAATGAGTTAGGATTAAAAAATGTTAAAACAATTCATTCAAGAGCAGAAGATGGGGCTAAAACAAAAGAATTAAGAGAAAAATTTGATATAGCAACATCTAGAGCAGTGGCAAATATGGCAGTGTTATCAGAATTTTGTCTTCCTTATGTTAAAGTTGGAGGAAGTTTTGTAGCATTAAAAGGTCCTGCTGTTGAAGAGGAACTTGAAGGAAGTAGAAATGCTATTGGAGTATTAGGTGGAAAATTAAAGAATATAATTGAAGTAGAAATAGAAGGAACAGATTTAAACCATAATATAGTTATAGTTAGTAAAATAAAAGAATGTCCATCAAATTATCCAAGAAAAGCAGGAGTAGTAAGTAAAAAGCCAATAAAGTAATTGTAAAAAAATAACTGTAAAAAGAAGGGAAAACATATGCTGTATAGAACTTATAATATTAAGATTATATTTTAAGGATGGTTGTGAGAAGCATATGAATAGAGAAATAATAAACATTAAGACTGAACAGATAATTCCAAACACATATCAACCACGAAAAAATTTTAA
>ONGV01000210.1 GCA_900317445.1 uncultured Eubacteriales bacterium
GAAATGGGGAAGTCTCTTTGACAAAGATAAATTAGAAAAAAGAGTTAAAGAATTAGAACTTCAAATGCAAGAAACAGGCTTTTGGGATGATAATAAAAGGGCAGAAGAGGTTACTAAAGAGAGTAGTAGAATTAAAGGAAAGTTAGAAAAATATAATAATCTATCATCATCTATAGAAGATATTGAAGTGCTTTATGAATTAATGGATGAAGATGATTTAGAGTCTGCAAATGAAATTATAAGTGAAATTAATTCACTTGAAAAGGAAGTTTATGAATATAAAATAGAAATACTTTTATCAGGAGAATATGATAGAAATGATGCTATACTAACCTTACACGTAGGAGTTGGTGGAGCTGACGCTAATGACTGGACAGCAATGTTATTAAGAATGTATACAAGATGGTGTGAAAAGAAAGGATATAAAGTTGAAACATTAGAGCTTCAAGAAGGAGATGAAGCAGGAATAAAAAGTGTTACCTTAAAAGTTAAAGGTGAAAATGCTTATGGATATTTAAAAGCAGAAAAAGGAATACACAGATTAGTAAGAATTTCTCCTTTTAATGCAAATGGGAAAAGACAAACTTCCTTTGCTTCAGTAGAAGTTTTACCAGAGTTAACTAAAGATCAGGATATAGAAATAAAGCCAGATGACCTTAAAATTGATACCTTTAGGTCAGGTGGTGCAGGTGGTCAACATGTTAATAAAACTGAATCTGCAATAAGAATAACACATATTCCAACAGGGATAGTTGTTCAATGTCAAAATGAAAGAAGTCAGTTTTCTAATCGTGATACAGCTATGGCAATGTTAAAATCAAAGCTAATTGAACTTAAAGAAAGGGCACATAAAGAAAAAATAGAAGACTTAACTGGTGAACTTAAAGATATGGGCTGGGGTAGTCAAATAAGGTCATATGTATTTCATCCATATAATATGGTTAAAGACCATAGAACTAATGTTGAAACTTCAAATGTAACAGCTGTTATGGATGGAGAATTGGATATGTTTATAAATACTTATTTATCAGAAACAAGTGAAAAATAGATTAAAGGGAGAAGAAAAATGGAGAATATAAAAGCATTTATATTTGATATGGATGGATTAATATTAGATACAGAAAGAATTGCATTTAAAAGTTATAAAGAAGCCTTAAAAGAATATGGATATGATTTTACAGAAGCCTTTTTCTTAACTTTAGTTGGAACTAATGTAAAATTAACTAAAGAACTTTGTTTAAATAGATATGGAAGTTGGTTCCCTTTTGATTTATTACATGAAAATCATAATAAAATTACAGAGGAATATATTAAAAAAAATGGAGTACCTTTAAAGGAAGGAGTAAATGAATTAATAGATTATCTTAAAGAAAAGGATTATAAGATAGCACTTGCAACATCAAGTGACAGAGAAAAGGCTGAATATTTACTTGAATTAGTAAAAATAAAAGATAAATTTGATTATATAATATGTGGAAATGATATAGTTAATTCTAAGCCTAATCCTGAAATATTTTTAAAGGCAGCAGAAAATTTAAAAGTAGAGCCTAAAGAATGTGTTGTTATTGAAGATTCAAAATTTGGTGTTAAAGCAGCTGTAAATGCAGGAATGAAAGTTATAAATGTACCAGATATGAAAATGCCAGATAGTGAAGTTAAAAGTATGGCATTTAAAATATTTAATAACTTACTAGAAGTAAAAGATTATATTTCTAAATAATTAATAAGGGACTGTTGTATAAATAAAAATTATTACACACAGTCCTTTTTTTACTATTAATATATTTTTATGTAAATATTTTTTACAGCCCCTTATTATATGTACGTTTTCATAGCTTGTCTGATTAGTTTTTTACTATCATTTCATAACATGAATAACCAAATGAAAATACCACTACTACATAAATTATAAAATTAATTGTTCCATTTAATGCAGAAAAGATTAATCCAATAATAGCTAGAAATAGTATAGTATAATTTATAAATTTATGTACTAAAGCTGCTCCACTACATACAACAACAGTAGAAGAAACTATTAAAAGTATAAAAGTTATAACATATAAACTACTTCTTAAAGAAGGATTAAGTGATGCTATTTGAAAATAATCTAATCCTAACAAAGAAACAAAAAGAATTAAAAGTAGTGATACTGTTCTTTGAACATAGACATTCATAAATTCCTCACCCACTGAAAATAAATTACAATTAATTATAACATTACAAATAAAAATAATAAATAGAAAAAAGATAAAACAATCCTTTAGGTTGCTTATAAATTTAAAAAGATTATAATTAAATAATGTGGATTAAATTTATTAGGAGGAAAATATGGGAAATATTGAAGAAAGATTAGCTAAGGAGCTTGGACTTAAGATTAATCAAGTTAATAATGTAATTGAAATGTTAGATGAAGGAAACACAGTTCCTTTTATAGCAAGATATAGAAAGGAAAGAACAGGTGGACTTTCAGATGAGGTTTTAAGAAAGCTTTCAGAAAGATTAATATACTTAAGAAATTTAGATGAAAGAAAAGCAGATGTTTCAAGACTTATTAATGAGCAAGGAAAACTTACAGAAGAAATATCAAAAGAGCTTGAAAAGGCTGAAACATTAACAGAAGTAGAAGATATTTATAGACCATATAAACCTAAAAAAAGAACAAGGGCAACTATAGCAAAGGAAAAGGGACTTAATGATTTAGCTGAATTAATTTTAAAGGGAAAGTTTAAAGGTGATTTATCAGAAGAAGCTTCAAAATATATAAATGAAGAAAAGGGAGTAAATAATGTTGATGAAGCATTAGCTGGAGCTGAAGATATTATAGCAGAATCAATTTCTGAAGAAGCTAAATTTAGAAAATATATAAGAGAGTTAGTATTAAGAGAAGGAACAATAGAATCTAAAGGAAATAGTGAAGATACTACTCCATATGAAATGTACTATGATTATAGTGAACAAGTAAAAAATATTCCTCCTCACAGAATATTAGCAATAAATAGAGGAGAAAAAGAAAAAATTTTATCTGTAAAAATTAATATAAATGAAGAAAAAGTTATAAAGTATTTAGAAAATAAACTATTAAAAAATAATGAAATAACAGATGAAGAAATAAAAATTGCAATAAAGGATGCCTATAAAAGACTTATATTTCCTTCAATAGAAAGAGAAGTAAGAAATGAACTTACTGATAAAGGAGAAGAGGGAGCAATAAGTATATTTAAAGAAAATTTAAAGGCACTACTTATGCAAGCTCCTATTAAGGGTAAAACTGTTATGGGATATGACCCAGGCTTTAGAACTGGATGTAAAGTTGCTATATTAGATAAAACAGGAAAGTTTTTAGAAAATGTTGCTGTATATCCTACAGAGCCTAAAAAGGATATAGAAGGAACTAAGAAAACTTTAAAAGCATTAATTGAAAAATATGATGTTGATGTTATTTCTCTTGGAAATGGAACAGCTTCAAGAGAATCTGAAGAAGTAATTGCTGAAATGATTAGTGAAATTAAAAAAGAAACAGGAAAAGAAGTATCTTATGTTATTGTTTCAGAAGCAGGAGCTTCAGTATATTCAGCTTCTGAACTTGGTACTAAAGAATATCCAGATTTAGACGTTACAGTAAGAGGAGCTATATCAATAGGAAGAAGACTTCAAGACCCTATGGCAGAATTAGTTAAAATAGACCCAAAGGCCATTGGAGTTGGGCAATATCAACATGATGTTACTCAAAAAAGATTAGAAGAATCTTTAAAGGGAGTTGTTGAGGATTCTGTAAATAAAGTTGGAGTAGATTTAAATACTGCTACACCATCATTATTAACATATATTTCAGGAATAAATGCAGCAATAGCTAAGAATATTGTTGATTATAGAAATGAAAATGGTGGATTTAAATCTAGAAAAGAGTTATTAAAGGTAAAAAGATTAGGACAAAAGGCTTATGAGCAATGTGCAGGATTTTTAAGGGTTTCAGAAAGTGAAGAGCCTTTAGATAATACCTCAGTGCATCCTGAGTCTTATAAAGAGGCTAAGAAGTTAATAGAAATTTTAGGATATACAAAAGAGGATTTAAAAAATAAAAAATTATCAGATATTGAAGAAAGAGTTAAAGAAAAAGGTATAAATAATATTGAAAAAGATATTGAAATTGGAGAATTAACATTAAAAGATATAATAAAAGAACTTCAAAAACCAGGAAGAGACCCTAGAGATGAAATGCCAAAACCAATATTAAAAACAGGAGTCATAGATTTAAAAGATTTACAACCAGGAATGGTTTTAATGGGAACAGTTAGAAATGTTTCAGATTTTGGAGCCTTTGTAGATATTGGGGTTCATCAAGATGGATTAGTTCATAAAAGTCAGATGGCAAATAGATTTGTAAAGCACCCACTTGATATTGTTAAAGTTGGAGATATTATAAAGGTAAAAATATTAGAAGTTGATTCTAAAAGAAAAAGAATATCCTTATCTATGAAAGATATTAAAGAAGAGGATTAAAAAAAGAAATATGTTATAAATTCATTAGATTTTAATGATTTTATAGCATATTTCTTTTATTTTTTTTAAAATTATAAGTAAATAATTTATAAAAAAATTATTTGTTTAAAAATGTTTATTTTGAAAACGTGTGAAATTTTATAAAAATAAATATAAATAGGCATAAAAAATAAAATTAATAAAAATATTAAATAAGTATTGAAAAAAAAATAACATAGAAGTATTATTACTAATAAATAATTAAAAGATATGCATATTTTTTAAAAATAACAACTATATGGGGGCGTTTTTAAAATGAACGGTTTATTAATGATAGGTATTGCAATCTTAGTGTTAGGAGGTGCCTATTTACTTTATGGAAGATGGCTTGCAAATAAATGGGGAATAGACCCAAAAGCCAAAACACCAGCATATACCCATGAAGATGGAAAAGATTATATCCCAACTTCAAAAGGAACAGTATTTGCTCATCAATTTTCATCTATAGCAGGAGCTGGCCCTGTAACTGGACCAATAATAGCAGCAGCTTTTGGTTGGTTACCTGTATTATTATGGCTTCTTGTTGGAGGAATTTTCTTTGGTGCAGTACATGACTTTGGTGCTATGTATGCATCAGTAAAA
>ONGV01000209.1 GCA_900317445.1 uncultured Eubacteriales bacterium
TACGTTGTAGTTAATGTGTCTTTACGAGTTTCCAGCAATTCAATGGATTTTGGATGTATAAATTAATACATCACTCCATACTCTTTATGAATATGGGAGGCTGTCAACAATTTTCTAAATTATAAAAGTCAACACCAATTTATAACTTTTTATAATTTATTTGCAACTGTTAGTTACCTCCAAATTTCTCCTTTCATTACCCTAGAAGGGTCTAGATATAATATACTTAGTAAATTTGGCATTATTGTAGCACTTAATAAATATACTGCTAAGCTTCCAAATACTATTATTGCCATTAAATTAGGTATATAGTATTTTCCATATTTTCTTTCCAATTTATACAACCACTTCACTAAAAACACCTCTCCTTTTTTAATAAAAATTTATTGTTTCACTTCATTTTTATCTAATTTTTTATTATATATAAACATATATAATGCTGCTGTAAATATTACTAAATATCCTATAATACTATATTTATCTGGAAATACATTAAACATAAATAAACTTATTATTGCTGAAAATATTATATTAGTATAATCAAATATTGAGATTTCTTTAGCTGGTGCATATTTATATGCTAAGGTTATTCCAAATTGTCCTATACTTGCAAATATACCTGCACATAATAATGATAAAAGTTGCCATATGCTCATAGGTGTATAGGTTAAAATCATAAATGGAAATACAATTATTGTTGAAAATAGTGAAAAGTAAAACACTATTGTATCAGGACTTTCCTTGCCACTTAAAGCTCTTACACAAGTATATGCAGCAGCTGCTGAAATTCCTCCTAAAACTCCTATAAGAGCAGGAACAATAGTAAAATCAAAAGAAGGTTTAACAACAAATAACATTCCTAAAAAAGCTATTATTAAAGCTATCATTTGATTTGGTTTTATCTTTTCTTTTAAAAATAATGCTGAAAATATTATTGCAAAAAATGGGCTTAATTTATTTAACATATTTGCATCTGATAAAATAAGCCTATCTATTGCATAATAATTAAATATAATTCCTAGTGTTCCAAAGGTTGAACGCATAATAAGAACCTTTTGATTTTCTTTTTTTCCAAAAAACCTTCCTTTATGCTTTATTATTAAAGTTAATGCTACAGCTAATGAAACTAAATTTCTAAAAAATGTTTTTTGAAATGAAGGTATTGTATCTCCTGCAAGCTTAACAAAAGCTGACATCATTGCAAAACCAAAAGCTGATAATATTATAAAAGTTATTCCCTTGGTTCTATTACTCATTTTTTGCCTCTTTACTTAATACTAAATCCTTAACCTTTGTAAAATCTCCATCCATGATAGTATATTTACTTAAAAGTTCTCCTTTAATTTCTGGAGATATATTTGCATGTATGTATAAAGAATCAAGTCCAGCTTCATAAGAGCCTTTAATATCAGCTATTTCATCATTTCCAATCATTATTGATTCTTCCTTTTTTAGATTATATCTATTTAACACTATTTCATAATAGTTTTTATCAGGTTTACAACAACTTTCTTCTGAGGATAAAACAATACCATCAAAATAATCATATATTCCTAAAAGTTTAATTTCATGTTCAGTAAATATTTTTTGAGCATTTGATAAAAGATAAATTCTCTTTCCTCTCTTTTTTAATTCTTCAAATAACTCTATTACTCCATCATAAAGCTTTATGTACTTTGTTGAAATTATTCTAAACATCTGTCCTGCATGAATTGCTAGGTTTATATCTGCATCAATGCCTTTATCTTTAAATAATCTTAAAAATACATATTCAACCTTGATTTCTGGACAATCAAATTGAGCATTTTTTTCTTTTTCATCTTCACAAGCTTTTTTATAAGCTTTTTTTAACTCATTTGGCTTATACATAGCTCCATAATAGCCATAAAATTCAGCCATCTTCTCCCATAAATATGCTTTTTCTTCATTAGTATTTATATCTACTAACGTTCCATACAAATCAAATATATAGTTTTTGTACATTTTTTTCCATCCTTTTCTTAAATATAATTTATAAGCAATATTATAAATTATATTTAAGAAAAGTAAAAGATGAAGATGTAAAATTTAATTTTTTCATCTTCATCTATAGTTATTCTTATTGATGTTCTTTTATTAAGATTATTTTATTTTTTGTAAAAAAGATTGAAAGAAGGAATAAAAATATAATAAAAAGTATTAAAGCTAATATTATAGGTACTATACTATTTATATTTTCTCCCATTTGAAGCTTTTCTATTCCTAACAAAAACCATCTTATAGGGAGAGCATTTCCTACTTTTTGTAAGGGTTCTCCCATTAAGTTAAAGTCCCAAAATGCTCCACTAAGCATAAATATTGGCACTGAAATACTTGTTGAAATTAGTGTTAATGTGGATTTATTTTTTATTATTGAAGTAAGCATTATATTAAATACCACTGCAAGTAATGTTACTAAAAGCATAAGAAGTAAAAGAATCCACTTATTTTCA
This sequence comes from uncultured Eubacteriales bacterium, assembly GCA_900317445.1. Lineage (GTDB taxonomy): Bacteria > Bacillota > Clostridia > Clostridiales > Clostridiaceae > Clostridium. The sequence goes on from ONGV01000209.1 coordinate 2,472, forward strand.
AATCCAAAATTATAATCTAATATGTTACATACAACATAGTATTCAACAGAAGATATTGAACTTAACAAAAAGAAGATACTTATTACTGCACCAAAGTATGACTTTTCATCTATATTTCCCATAAGTATTCTATCCCTTGTTCCATGTCTTTCGTCTTCTAATAAAAAGCTACAAGTCACTCCAGCTGATACAAATATTAGATATACAATAATTCCAAGAGAAGTATTTATTGAAGTTCTTCTTTCTTTATTATTAATTATTTTATAATCTGGCTTTCCTTCATTAAAGCTTTTTAATATTTCTTTATGATTTATATTTTCTGATGAAATATTTTTATAAATCTCATTATAAGATTTTACTTCACTATTTATAATAAGCTCCATAATAGCTTGCATTTCACTGTTTGAAATAGCTTTTATGCCTATTGTGTTTTCTTTTCCATTTATGATATTATCAGTAAAGTCTTTATCAATTATTAGTATCATTTCATATTTATGAAATACTAAATCTGTAAGGTAATTGTCATTTTTATTGATATTTACAACTTCTACTGCATCTATACTTTTTATTTTGTCTTCTAAGGCTTCTCCTAAAAAGCTTTCATCATTATTTATGATTCCTACTTTAAAAGTTGAGTTTCCTTCATACAAAGCAGCAAATACAAAAATTAAAACTATTGGAAGTATTATAGTTGTAATGATAAAACTTTTTCTTTTAAATAATATTTTACATATGTTTTTCATTATTTTAAACATCATAATTCCTCCTTTCTTCTTCCTAAAAATAAATATGATATTATCATTATTAAGGATAAAATTAGAGGAATTATTAGTGAAATATAATATGCATTAGTTTGAATGTTACAAATCATGCTACTTGTAGCTGTATTTATCCAATATATAGGACTTAAAACAACAAACTTACTTAATAATGGTATTTGTATAATCATGCTAATTGGTACATAACATCCTCCTAAAATACACATCACTATTATTATTAAATTTAAAATTCCTGAAAGAGTGCGTTCTTTTTTACATGCTATTCCTGTTATTACACCTAATGAAGAAACAAATACTCCAAAGACAATAAATATTGTTAAAAACTTTAATGTGTTTTCTCCCCAATCCACATCTAATACCAATGAAGAATATATATAAACAATAAAAACTTGTAACACTGCAATTAAAAAGCCTAATGCTGCTTTTGATAATATTATTGCACTTTCTTTTGCTTTTGATAATCTTATTCTATTTATTGTTTTAAGCTCTTTTTCTTTTATTATTGATTCTCCTACAGTAGTTGATACATAAAGCATTATTAAAGCAAGCTCTGCAAAGGTATAGTATTCTGAAGAGGTAATATTTTTTACCTTTCCAACAGAATCTTTCTTGATATAATTATCAGTAGAACTTTTTATGATATTTTTTAAAGCTTCAGGATTTAACTTTCCTATTGTGCCATATATTGAAAATTCATTTAATGAAGTTTCAAATATACTTCTTAAAATTTTTCCTCTAGTTCCTTCTCCATTTTTTGGAGAATAATATTGAAAACCATCTTTGTTAACTGCTATAAAAGAATATGCTTCATAATCATCAATTTCTTTTTTTACTTTTTCTAAGGAACTTGTTTCTTTAAAATTTACATTTATCTCATCTTTTAAGGCATTTATAAAAGATAAAAATCCTTCTTCATATATACTTCCCTCTTCAATAGAATAATATACAATATTATTTTCTGCACTTTTAAATATAGTATCACTCATATTTTCCATTAACCCTTTAAGCCCAAAGCTTAAGGTTGTTATTAATATTACTGGAAATAAAAAGAGCATTATTAAATTACTTTTAGACCTAAAAAATTGTTTTATTTCCTTTTTAAATAATTGAATAAACATACTCTTTCACCTACTCCCTTAGCTTTTTCCCTGTTAGTGCTAAGAATACATTTTCTAATGTAGGCTCTTCACTAAATATATTTTGAATATCTCCATTTTCTTTAGAGATAATTTCAACTATTTTTGAAATCATATTACTACTTTTTAATGTTGTAACCCTATACTCTCCCTCTGAAAATGTAACTTTTTCTATTCCAGTTATTGAAAGAAGTTTTTTATCTAAATCCTTTATCTCCTTATTTACCTTTAAATGATAAACCCTTTTATCTTCAATAATATTTTTAAGTTCTTCACTTGTTCCTTCTGCAATAATATTTCCCTTATCTATAATTGCTATTTTGTCACAAATATCATCTACCTCTTGCATATAATGAGAGGTATATATTATTGTTGCCCCTTCATCTCTAAGCTTTAAAACTGAATTTAATATATGATTTCTTGATTGAGGGTCTATACCAACTGTAGGTTCATCCATAATAATAAGCTTTGGAGAATGAGCTATTGCACAACCAATATTTAACCTTCTTTTCATTCCTCCTGAAAATTCAGAAGCCTTTTTATTTCTAACCTCTGTAAGCCCTACAAACTCTAAACTTTTTTCAGTCCTTTCCTTTAAATCCTTCCCTTTAAAACCATATAATGAACAAAAAAATTTAATATTCTCCTCTGCTGTTAAATCCCAATATAAAGCAAAATCCTGAGGAACTACCCCTATATTTTCCTTCCACTTTTTAATTTTATTTGTTTCCTCTTCATAAATTATCTCTCCAGAAGTCTTTTTTATAAGGCCACATATCATCCCTATCAACGTACTCTTCCCCGCTCCATTAGGACCAAGTATTCCAAATATCTCTCCCTTATTTATAGTAAGGCTTATCCCATCTACTGCTACTAAATCCTCATACTCTTTATAAACCTTTCTTATCTCTAACATCTTCATAATTATCCCTCCTATGCCTTAATTATATAAAAAAAATACTTACCTCTTAAGTAATAAATATCACCTTTCAACATGACATTTGTAATAAGGTATTTGTAGACAGAAGAGTTGTTTTACATTATGGATTCTTTCTAAAATTTTAATATTATATAAATATAAGTTTCACTTTAAAAAAGTGGCTATGTCACAACATTTGATTGATTTTTACTAATAATTAGTATACTATAACAATATATAATTTGTGGAGGAATAATAATGGAATTTATTAGTAAAGATAGTATAATAGAATTATCAAATCCTGGAGTTGTTTCAAGACAATTATTAAATCCAGAGAATTCAGCAAGCAAAAGAGTTACAATTACTGAAGTTCATTTAGAAGTTGGAGCATGTCAAATAAGACATACACATAATGCTTCAGAGCAAATATGGTATGCAACAAAAGGTAAGGGAAAATTATTACTTGCAGATGATATGGAAAAAGAATTTAATGCTGGTGATGTAGTCAGGTTTGCTGATAATGATATTCATGGCTTGTTAAATGATGGTGATGATGAATTTATATATTTATCAATAACAGCTCCGCCAATTAATTTTGGATATGCATACAAGGATAAATGTTAATAGCATATTATACTTTATATTATTACTTTTGTTTAATAAAATCTTAGTATCCTTATTTTATGAAGGTGCGACTTGGAGCTTGTCGATAAGTGAGAATCAAAATTTTATATTTTGTTATTCGAACTTAAGTAAAGCTCCAAAACTTGTTTTGGTAAGCTGAACTTACTCTGTGAGTACCCAGCGAGCAAAGTGAGTCGGGCTTCCTTTAAACATAAGGATACTAAGATTTTTGAATCAAGCTAAAGTTTTTATATGATATCTCTTATAAATTTCCCTTTAAATAGTTCACCGCTATTGCAGTTCTATGCTCTAAATTAGTTTTATCTAATATGTTAGTTATATAATTTCTCACTGTCCCTTCTGATATAAAAAGCTTTTTGCTTATTTCTTTATTGCTTAGTCCTTCGCTTATAGCTTGTATTATTTCTCTTTCCCTCTCTGTAAAATCATATTTTTTAAAGCCTGGAACTTCTTCCTTATCATAAAGCTTTTCTAACAAATTATCATTTAATACAATTGTTTCATTATGTACAGAAGCTATGGCATTTGCAATTTTTTCAGGAGAACTATTTTTTAAAATATAACCCTTTGTTCCATGAGATATAGCTTCATTTATATATTCCTCTTCATCAAAGGTTGTTAAAATTAAACACTTTGTTTCTGTTTTTTTATTTATTTCCTTTACAGCATCTACTCCATTTAAAATAGGCATTCTTACATCAACTAAAGCAACATCAACCTTATTGTTTAAGCAAAAATCTATAGCTTCTTTACCATTTGAAGCTTCTCCCACTATTTCTATATCCCCTTTTAAAGGCAACAAAATTTTTAAACTCTCTCTTATTAAAGAATCATCATCACATATTAAAACCTTAATCATCTTATTTATCCTCCAAATTTAAAATCATGTTTAAAGTAAAGCCATCACTTCCATCTATCTTCATATTTCCATTAATTTTTTCAAGACGTTCTTCCATTCCAATAAGACCTAGCCCTTTTTTTATATTACTAGAACCTTGTCCATTATCCTTTATTTCAATTCTTGCAACCTTATTATAAATAAGTATTGAAACATTTATTTGAGAAGCTTTTGAATATTTTAGTGCATTTGTTAATGCCTCTTTTATATTTTCTTCAATTACTATTAATCTTTTAACTCCTAGCTTTTCCACTTCTCCTTCTAAATAAAAATGAGTTTTTATGCCACTATTATATTGAAATTCTAAAAGCAGTTTTTTTATATTTTCAATAGTTATAGTTCTATCTTTAGGCTTTACATTTCTTAATACAGTTCTTATTTCCTCCATTCCTACTCTTAAATTTTCCATAGCACTTAAAAGATATTTCATGCTTATTTCATTATTTTTTCCTAAAGTTTCTTTTGTTACTTCAAGTTGCATAATAGAGCTTGTTATTCTATGTCCTAAATGGTCATGAAGCTTTTGTGCCATAATATTTCTTTCCCTTAAAGATATTACAACCTTATTTTGTTCTAAATATTTATTAAAATTTGAAACCTTTTCTTCCATAATAAATTTTTCTTTTCTATTATCCTTTTTTATATCCTTAAGATTTTTACTTTCCTCTTCCCTTTCTTTTATTTCATATAAATACAAAGTTAATATAACTGTATAAATAATTAAATATGCTATATTTTCTCTTAAAAAAGTAATCATGATTACACTTAAGAAAATCATTTCTTTTTCTATTGAGAGTTTATCTTTTACAAGTTCAAAAAATAATATTGGAAATAATAAAAATGTTTCTTTAGATAGAAATTTTATGGATATTAATAAAATAAATATTTGAATAAATGTTACTATTTTAAATGGTACTTTAAATAAATTCTTTAATAGCTGAAATATACATAAAGCTATTATAAAAATGCTATTCATTAATATGATTTCTTTATATCCAATTTCTAAATACATAATCAGTAAAGATATAACCATAAATAAAGTTGTTATTTTTTTATTCATTATTTTTCCTCCAAACACCTTTATTATACAATAGAAGAAAAATGCTTACCACAAAAAAGCAGGCTAATATATTTCCTTCTTGCTATAAGCAAAGTAAAAATATATTAGCCTGCTTTAATTTATCTTTTATTAATTTGCACTAAACTTAATTTTTGTATTTTCTTCTTCTGCCTCTCTAAAGACATCTATTAAAGAAACAGCATAATCTCCTAATTGTTTAAATAAACTCTCAAAGTTTATAAATTTAACATAAACCTCTTTATCATAAGTTGAAAGAATGTCATATAAGGCATCTAAATTCTTTCCATAATAATCAGGAAAATTCATTTTTTTCATTATATACTCATGAGCTTTTTCCTTTGAACTCATTTCTTTGCAATCTAAAATTATTTCTTTCAAAAAATCATCTCCTAATATAACTGTTCAAAGGTTTTATAATGGTCTTCTGTATAATAAATTAGTCCATCATTTGAATATATAATTCTCTTTGCTCCTCTGTATCCACCATTGTAGTCTATATCACATTCATAATATTGCCTTCCTGATTTTTTAGGAAGAAGACCTTCTCTATTTCCAAATTTATCTCCACCTATACTTTTTCCATTTGCTACGTCCCACAAATTACCTTTACTGCTCTCCCATCCTAAGTTTTCTGCTTCTTTTTTTGTTATGTAATTTGAAGGAAGTTTATTATACTTATTTATATAAGCTGATACTTCCTCCTTAGAGGAATATTCCTTATTTTCAAATACCTCTAAGGACTTTTCATCCTCTGATTCTTTACTATTATTATCTTGTTTCTGAACACTTGTCTCATCTTTATTTTGAGTACTTGTTTCTTCTTGATTTTGAACAGTTGTTGTTTCTTCCTCTCCTAAAAAGCTATTAATTTCCTCTAGGTTACATCCTAAAAAGGAAGACATCATTAAAAATACTGTTAGGATAACACTAAATATCCACTTAAATTTACCTTTTAAAAAACTCATTTTCTTCTCCTTTATTATTTCTTTATTTTGCAAGTATAATTAAAATAACTTGCTACATATATATATTTTAAATCATTTATTGAGTTATATAAAGAATTTTTCTCTATTTGAATATTTTTATCAATAGTGCTATACTACTTCATATGTGAAGTAGCCATTAATTTCTTTGGCTAAAAAATTAGTAAAGGAAAGGGATTATTAAATGACAAAAATTGATATTTTTTCAGGATTTCTTGGTGCAGGAAAGACTACTTTAATTAA
>ONGV01000207.1 GCA_900317445.1 uncultured Eubacteriales bacterium
AATGTTGATGGAAATGGAAATCGTGTTGCAGCTATGTTATATGGACCAGAAAAGGTTATTGTAGTATGTGGAGTAAATAAAATTGTACAAGATGTTAAAGAGGCTATAAATAGAAACAGAAAAACAAGTGCACCTATAAATGCAAAAAGATTAAATAGACAAACTCCTTGTGCAAAAACAGGTATCTGCATGGACTGCGATAGCAAAGAAAGAATATGTAATGAATATACTTTAATAAGAAAGCAAGGAAGAAAAGATAGAATTCATGTTATATTCTTAAATAAAGAAATAGGATATTAATATTTTCCTTAGTATCAAAAATAAAATAAATTAATACATATATACTATAAACTTCTATGATAAGAGGTGTATATATGTTTCCTTTTAATTTTAATAATAATAACAGAAATAATGGAAATTTTTTTGATAGCTTATTTAATGATAATTTCTTAGAAAATATGGTTGACCAATTATTATCTAGTGATATTGTAAATAATTTAACAGAAGAAATTCTTAAAGAAGATGATTATGATATAGAACTTAAAGACTTTGGAGATTGCTACTTAATAAAAGGCTATCTTCCAGGTCTTACAGCAAAGGATATAAGCATTGACTTTGAAAAAAACAAAGCTATACTTACAATAAAAAGAAAAAAGGTATATTCTAATGAAAACAACACTATTGTTACAGTTATAAAAGGTACTGGAGATTGGGTAAAAAATTTTTATATAGAAGAAGTAGATGTAACAAAAATGAAAGCGTCATTTGATGATAATATGCTTTTATTAACACTACCTAAATTAAAGAGAATAGAAGGATTAAGTGACAATTCTGTAATTATAGATGTTGATGACTATATAGAAGAATAAACCTAAAGGGATGTCTTAATATATTTAAGGACAGCCCTATTTTTTTGCAAATTATTCAGATTCCTCCCATCCAATTAATTGCCTTTCTAACAATTCATAGTCATAATCTCTACCTTTAAAGTTATTAAAACCTTTATAATTAATTTCAGCATTTTTTATAGGTTCATTAAATTCACCAGGAGAAACTAAAGTTATCATAAATCCTACTAAACTTTTTTTTAAAGTTTGAGTTTTAGAATAATTATATACTTTTTCTATTAAGTCTAAATCACCATGTGCAAACTTATATATTGATTTTGCTTCAGAAAAAGAAACTTTATTTTCCATTATATCTAAAACCTTATTAATATCTTTTGTATTTTCTTCAATTGATGATTTAGTTTCATCATTAGAAATGTTTGTATTATTGTAAATATAAAATTTTATTGAAGTTACCTTTCTTCCTGTTTTTATTTCTTCAAAATCAAATGATATATCTGTTTTTTCTTTAAGTTCTTTTTGAGCCGGGATAATAATTCTATTTTTAACATTTTGATAAACTGAATAGGACTTTTCAACAGCACCTATTATTTTTTTTAATTCTTCTAAGTTAGTTTCCCAATGTTTTTTAAATTGATAAGATTTTAGAATTTCATATAATCTTAATGAATATTTACTTTTAAGAGATAATATATTTTCTAGTTTATAGCTAGTATAAAGTTTTTTTAATTGTAGTAAATAAGGTTTTAAAGAGGAATCAAATTTTAAGATAACAAGTCCTTCACCTACTTTATATCTTGCACTACTTAACCAAGATAACTGAACAATATCCTTTCCTTCTTTTATCTCAAATACCTTTTTCATTAAGTCTTTTGTTATTCTAGGAACTTCAGTATATTTTGTTTGACTTTCAACTCCTAAAAGTTCCATAAAATCTTTAATTTTAAATTCATATTCTTTAAATTCTTCATCATTTGGTTGTACCATACTAGCTAATGTAAGTATTAGCTTTTGCTCTTGTAAACTTAAATTATAGCTAGCAGTTATTAGAGTATTTGCTTTGGTTACTAGATAATTTTTTTTCAAGTTTTATAAACCTCCGTGGGTATTATAGCATAGAAAAAATACTAATACAAATAAAAAAGACATGTATTATTTTAACTTTATATACATTTTAGACTCCGCAAATGTATTAATAGACTCCGCAAATGTATTAGTTAACTCCGCAAAAGCATTAATAAACTCCATAAAAGTATTAGTTAACTCCGTAAAAGTATTAATAAACTCTGTAAAAGTATTAGTTAACTCCGCAAATGTATTAATAAACTCCGTAAAAGTATTATTAAAAATTTTTAAGTTAGTAATCATGCTAGTTTCATATATTCCTAAACATATAAAACATATAAATATATAAAATAATTCTAAAACAACAACAGAGATATTAGGTTGTTGTTTTAGAATGGTATAAGGTATACTAAAATAAGTAGTAATAACTTACAATAAATACATAATAGAACTTAAAATATGGTGAGGAGAAGAATACCACGAAAGAGGCTTAAAACAACTAGCTGACTATTTTGATATTAACAATCAAAAAAATGGATATTCATTAGTATTTAATTTTAATGAGAATAAGGACTACAAAAAAGAAGAATTAATTGTTGAAGGAAAAGAAATATTTAAAGTGTTTGTTTAAAGATGGAGGATTTTTATGAATATAAGTGTAATTGCAGTAGGAAAACTAAAAGAAAAATATTTAAAAATGGCTATAGATGAATACTCAAAAAGACTAAGCAGATATTGCAAGTTAGAAATAATAGAATTAACAGACGAAAAAACACCAGATAATGCATCAGAAAAAGAAGAGATACAAATAAAAGAAAAAGAAGGCAAGTTAATACTATCAAAAGTTAAAGATAACTCTTATGTTGTAGCTATGGACTTAAAAGGAAAACACCTTACATCAGAAGAATTTTCAAAGTTCATATCAAACTGTGGAGTTATGGGAAACTCTAATATGGTGTTTGTTATAGGTGGAAGTCTAGGGCTTTCAGAAGAAGTAACAAAAAGAGCAAACTATAAATTATGCTTTTCAAAAATGACATTTCCACATCAGCTATTTAGAGTTATGCTACTTGAACAGATTTATAGAGCATATCGAATAATTAATAATGAACC
>ONGV01000206.1 GCA_900317445.1 uncultured Eubacteriales bacterium
AATCTTTGTAATAGATATATGGCTAAAAAGATTAAAAATGTAAAAATAGCACCATCACCAGCTTGGATGCAAGAAAGATTAATGGAAGCTGGAGTTAGACCAATAAATAATATTGTTGATATAACTAACTTTGTAATGCTTGAAATAGGATGTCCTATGCATGCTTTTGATAGCAGACAAATAACTTCTAAGAAAATAGTTATTGACACTGCAAAGGATGGAGAAAAATTTACAACATTAGATGAAGTTGAAAGAGAGTTAAATTCTAACTTTTTATGTATAAAAGATAATGAAACTACAATAGCCTTAGCAGGAATAATGGGTGGATTAGACTCAGAAATAAAAGATGATACAACAGAAGTTATATTTGAAGGAGCTAATTTTGATGGAACAAATATAAGAGTTAACTCAAAGGCTTTAAATTTAAGAACAGAAGCTTCTGGAAGATTTGAAAAAGATATAGACCCTAACTTAGCTGAAATTGCAATAGAAAGAGCATGTGCTTTAGTATGTGAATTAGATTGTGGAGAAGTTATGGAAGGAGTTATAGATGTATATCCTAATAAAAAGGAAATAGGACATATTTCTGTTGATTCTAATTGGATTAATAAATTCTTAGGAACTAATTTAAGTAAAGAAGAAATGAAAAGATGCTTAGATTTAGTTGATTTAAAAACAGAAATAAAAGAAGATTCTTTAGAAATAACAATTCCAACATTTAGAGTTGATATTGGAATAAAAGAAGATATAGCAGAAGAAGTTGCAAGAATTCATGGATATGATAAAGTGCCAACTACTGTATTTGATGTTACTCCATTTAGAGAAAATAGACATAGAAATGAAATTTTAAAAGAAGAAGTTATAAGTGCTTTAATAGCTTCAGGATTAAACCAATCAGTAGCATATTCATTTGTATCACCTAAAGTATTTGATAAAATAAAACTTCCAAAAGATTCTCCTTTAAGAGAAGTTGTTAAAATAAAGAATCCATTAGGAGAAGATTATTCAGTAATGAGAACTTCAACTATTCCTTCAATGATGGAATCTTTAGGAAGAAACTATGCTAGAAATAATAGTTATGCAAGATTATTTGAAGTAGGAAAAGTATATATTAAAAATGAAGTTGAAACAGAACTTCCAAATGAAAAGAACATTTTAACAATAGGTATGTATGGAGATTGTGATTTCTTAAATCTTAAAGGAGCAGTTGAAAATGTATTATCAGCTTTAGGAATCAAAAAAGCTAAATATGTACGTGAAAGTGAAAACCCTACTTTCCATCCAGGAAAGACAGCAGCAATTCAATTAAGAGGAAAATCTGCAGGAGTATTTGGAGAAATTCATCCAGATGTTCAAGAAGAATATGGACTAGAAACTCCTTGCTATGTAGCAGAACTTGATTTAGACCTTTTATATGAAGCAGCTGATATGAAGAAAGTTTATACACCAATTCCTAAATTCCCAGCAGCAACTCGTGATTTAGCTATTTTAGTTGATGATGATGTATTAGTTGGAGACATTGAAGAAGCTATAAGAAAAGCTGGTGGAAACTTAGTAGAAAAAGTAGAGTTATTTGATATTTATAAAGGAGCTCAAATAGCAAGAGGAAAGAAGAGCATAGCCTATGCTATTGTTTATAGAGACCTTAAAAAATCATTAAAAGATGAAGAAGTAAATAAAGTTCATGATAAAATACTAAAAGCTTTAGAAAATAAGTTTAATGCTGAATTAAGATAAAAATAAAATAAAGTTGATCCCAAAAAAGTTAAATTTTTAAGCAAGACAGTTTTAGCTGTCTTGCTATTTTTATATAAAAAGTAGGTTGAACATATATATGAAATTTTATAAAAAGGAATAAGGAATATTAATAGAACAAAAATAACAACAGGGAAAAGTAAGCCTAAAAAAAGCAGCAGTGGAAACAGCAACAGGAATGGCAATATCAGGAGCAGCAAGCAAGGTAGCAAAGAAGTTCCAAAATAGCAAAATAAATCAGAAGCTTACT
>ONGV01000314.1 GCA_900317445.1 uncultured Eubacteriales bacterium
ATTCATAATGTATGTTCCATGAGAATCTTCTTCTATTGGAAAGTATTGATTTGGTCTTTTTTCTTCAACTAAAGAATATTTCCATCTACAAGATTGAGAGCAAGCTCCACGATTAGAGTCTCTTCCACTCATATAGCTTGAAAGAAGACATCTTCCAGAGTAGGAAATACACATTGAACCATGAACAAAAACTTCAAGTTCTAAGTCTTTTGAAATTTTATTTCTTATGGTTTTTATTTCATTAAGAGAACATTCTCTAGCTAAAACAACACGTTCAGCCCCTAAAGATTCCCACATATTGCAAGCTTCATAGTTTATTGTATTAGCTTGAGTACTTATATGAATTGGAAGATTAGTATATTTTTTAACCATAGATAATACACCAAGGTCAGATACAAGTACAGCATCAACATTAGCTTCTTCAAGTTGTTTTAAAAATTCAGGAAGTTTATCAAGTTCTTCATTTCTAGGCATTACATTTACAGTACAATATAATTTTTTACCAAGATTATGAGCAAATTTTGCTCCTTCTTTTATATCCTCAAAAGAAAAGTTTTTAGCTGCAGCTCTTAAATTAAAGGCTTCTCCACCAAAGTAAACAGCATCTGCACCATATTTAAAAGCTATTTTTAATTTTTCTAAGTTTCCAGCAGGAGCTAAAAGCTCAGGTTTTTTATATTTAAGTTTCATTTAATTTTCCTCACATTCTTAAATTTAATGTTAATTATAGTCTAGCATATTTTTAAATTTACATATAGATTAATCTTTTATTAATCTGTTTAATGGAATAATTAGTATTATAATTAAACAAATTATCCAATCTGCAGCAACCATTGGACCATTAACTGCTAAAGAGTATAAAAAACTACCCATACCATAATCTGCTCCATATTGTCCAAAGAAAACTATACCAGAAATAAAGTGACATATAAATTTAACAAAAAAGGCTACAGTGGTACCAAGTGCAGGTTTATTTTTAAAATATCCAGCAAGACCAATTGCTAAAGATGGTAATGGATAATCAAAAAGAATTTGTACTGGATGCACAAAGTATGGGTCAAGGAATAAATTTAAAATTCCATAGGTAAACCCTGCAAGCATACCAATTTCTGGGCCATAAATAAAAGCAATTATTAATAGTGGAACCATCCCACCTAAAGTTACACTTCCTCCCATAGGAAAATGGTAAATTCTAAAAACTTGTAAAATACAAGAAATAGCTATTGCTATTCCAATTCTTGCTATAATCTTAGCATCTAATTTTATTTTCTTTAATTTAAGTAATATAAATAAAATCATTAAAAGTCCTATTAGACCAATTAAAGAAGAAGGATTACTAAATATTTCTTGAATTTTTTCTGGAAAACCAGTGAAATAACTTTCAATTCTTTCTCCCCAGTCATTAAAAATTTTCATAAAAAAACCTCCCTTAAAATGTATTATAATTTTTATTTATTATTAGTATTTTTCATGTCAAATTGTATGAAAAATATTTAATAAAGTCAATGAAATAAAAAAATATGTATATACGTAGAATAAGTTTGGATATTGTAGTAAAATATAAGAAAAAGATTATATGGAGGAATATAATGAAAAAAATAATATCAACAACTTTAGTTTTAGCAATGTCTTTAATTTTATTTGGCTGTGGTTATAAAGAAAATAACAGTACCCCATTAACAAAAAATAAAAAAGAAACAAAAACTATAGAATCAAAGACAGTAGAAACAAAAACACCAGAAACAAACATAGTAGAAACAAAAACATTAGAAACTAGCACAGTGGAAACAGAAACAGCAGAAAATAATGAAAAGGTAGAAGAGGCTACAACAGAAGGTGAAGTTATAGTAGCAGGAAATGAAGAAGAAAATGTAGTTAAAAAACCTTCAAATGGTAAAAAAACAGTTGTTATAGACCCAGGCCATGGTCCAGGAGGAAATAGTGAAAAGGAAGCACAATCTCCAGATTCTAATATTATGAAAATAAAAGATGGAGGTGGAGCTGAAGGAATAAATAGTAGAACTCCAGAATATGTTATTACAATGAATGTTTCATTAAAATTAAAAAGTTTGTTAGAAGCTAATGGAATAAATGTAATTATGACTAAAGAAGATATAAATTTAGCTCCAGGAAATATAGAAAGAGCAGAAGTTGGAAATAATAATAATGCAGATTTAGCTATAAGAATACACTGTGATTCTGCAGATGCTACAAGTGCTAAAGGAGCTTCAATGTTAGTGCCAGCACCTGTTGGATATGCTACAAATATTGCAGAAATAAGTAGAACCTATGGTGAAATAATATTAAATAGTTTAGTAGCTAATGTAGGAATGTATAATAGAGGAGTTATTGAAAGAAGTGATTTAACAGGTTTTAATTGGTCTAAAGTACCTGTAGTTTTAATAGAAATGGGATTTTTATCAAGTCCTGAAGAAGATAGTCTTTTAAATAGTGATTCATACCAAGAAAAGCTTGCACAAGGACTTTGCAGAGGAATATTAGAAGCTTTAGAATAGAAAATAGCCAAGGTATTTAGGGGATACCTTGGCTTTCATCTTGGGAGATGATTATGTGAAAATCAATTTCACTAGGGAATTAATATGAAAAATTTTATTAACCTTATGAGTTTAGTATATAATTATATTGTGACAGAATTATGTCAAATAAAAAATATTTAAAAAAGGAAGAAAAATATGCTTTTAAAAAATGATAAAATAGCAATAGTAGCTTGTTCAAATGCTCAACCATTATGTAATAAAGAAAAAATTAATGAATTAGAAAAGGTCATTAAAGATATAGGTCTTATTCCTGTTTTTAGTGATTTTATATATGAAAAATATTCTGTATTTAGTGGAAGTGCTAAAGAACGTGGAAAAGCTTTAATGAAGTGTTATTTAGATAAGGATATTAAGGCTATATTTGATATATCAGGTGGAGATGTAGCAAATGAGGTATTAGAATATTTAGATTTTAAAGTTATAAAAAATAATCCTAAGCCATTTTTTGGATACAGTGATTTAACAACAGTTATAAATGCTATATATTCAAAAACAGAAAACATTTCATATTTATATCAAATAAGAAATTTAGTATATTCCTATAAAGAAATTCAAAAAGAAAGATTTACTAACTCTATATTATTAGGAAAGGATGATTTATTTAATATAAATTATGAATTTTTGCAAGGAAATAAAATAAGTGGAGTAGTTATAGGTGGAAATATAAGATGTTTTTTAAAGCTTTCAGGAACACCATATATGCCAGATTTTAAAAATAAGATATTATTATTAGAAAGCTGTGGAGGAGAAGCAGCACTTATGACTACTTACCTAACTCAATTAAAACAAATGAGAGCTTTTGAAAAAATTAATGGAATAATTCTTGGAACTTTTACTAAGATGGAACAAAATAAAGTTAAGCCTAATATAGAAGAGATAGTGTTGAGTATAGTTGATAATAAAAATCTTCCTATAATTAAGACAAATGAAATAGGACATGGAATGGATTCAAAATGTATGATTATAGGAAAAAATATGATATTTGAACAAAAATAATATTATATTTATTTATTTGATGAAATTTACGTAAAAAGATAGTATAATAAGTAATATTGTGTAATTAAACTTGAACATAAAAAGCAAGCATAGGGGGCTTAATGGAAAAATGATTCAGTTAATTGATTTATCATACGTAGCAGATGATGGTATAGAAATATTAAAAAATATAAATTTAACAATTGATGATGAAAAAATGGTAGTTATTACAGGGCCTAATGGAGGTGGAAAATCTACATTAGCTAAAATAATAGCTGGAATATTAAATCCAACTTCTGGGAAAATATTATTTAATGGCAAAGATATAACCAAAATGAATATTACAGAAAGAGCAAGGATTGGAATAAGTTTTGCATTTCAACAACCTGTTAGATTTAAAGGTATTACAGTTCGAGATTTAATAACTTTAGCAGCTAATAAAGAAATGAAAACAGAAGAAATTTATGGCTATTTAGAGAAAGTTGGTTTAAATGGAGATGGATATATTAATCGTGAAGTAAATGGAAGCCTTTCTGGTGGAGAAATGAAGAGAATAGAAATAGCTATGATTATGGCTAAAGATACAGAACTATATGTTTTTGATGAACCAGAAGCAGGAATTGATATATGGAGTTTTAAAGATTTAGTTTCAGTATTTAAAGAAATAAGAGCAACAACTAAAAAATCAATGATAATTATATCTCACCAAGAACGTATTATGGATATTTCAGATGAAATTGTAGTTTTAAGTGATGGACAAGTATTATCTCATGAAAAGAGAGAGGATATTCTTCCATGTCTTCTTGGTAATTCAAAAGTATGTTGTAATAAGAAGTTGGAGGTGAAAAAAGATGAATAAGATAACAAAAAGCTTAATATCAATAGTATCAGATTTAGATGGAACTCCAAAGGGAGCTTATAATATTCGTGAAGATGGAGAATGTGCAGCTAGACATTCAAGTGAGAATATAGATATAGTTCCAAAGAAAGATAAATCAGGAATAGATATAATTATAAAGCCTAATACTAAAGGTGAAACAGTATATATACCAGCACTAATAACTCATGAAAATGTTAAAGATTTAGTATATAATGATTTCTATGTAGGAGAAGGCTCAGATATAATTATTTCAGCAGGTTGTGGAGTACATAATGATGGATGTGGAACATCAGAACATAATGGAATTCATAGATTTTTTATAGGAAAAAATGCTCGTGTTCTTTATTTAGAAAAGCATGTTGGCACTGGAGATGGAGAAGGAAAAAAAGTAATAAATCCAGAAACTTATGTTGAAATAGAACAAGATGGATATTTAGAAATGGATACTGTTCAAATTGGAGGAGTAGATTCAACAAAAAGAAATTGTGAAGCCATTTTAAAAGAAGGTGCAAAGATTGTTGTAAAGGAAAAGATAATGACTGATGGAGAACAATTTGCAGAAACTAAATTTAAGGTTGAACTAAATGGGGAAGATTCAGCAGCAAATTTAATTTCACGTTCTGTAGCAAAGGGTAATTCTCATCAAAAATTTATTTCTAAAATTGATGGAAATACTAAATGTACTGGTCATTCAGAATGTGATGCTATTGTTATGGATAATGCAATTGTAAGTGCCTTGCCAGAAGTTACAGCAAATTCTGTAGATGCTTCTCTTATACATGAAGCAGCTATTGGAAAAATTGCAGGTGAACAAATAATAAAATTAATGACATTAGGTTTAACTGAAGAAGAGGCAGAAGCAAGAATAATAGAAGGATTTATGGAATAAAAATTAGAAAGTGTGAATTATTACTTCATGTTAACTTATAGCTAGCATAAAGTAATGATTCACACTTTTTTAATTATTGTTGGTAAACTCCAGTAGGATTAGGATATACTCTATCACCAAAGTAAGAACCAACATATATTGAAACTTCTCCATCTGTTTCAATTTTTATTAAGAATTTTTTTGCTTTATCTAACTTTGTTTCATAGGGTACTTTAATCATATTATTATGTAAATAATTTAATACAGATTTTCTATATTCAGCATTAAGACCAGGAGAAACTTCAGAATCTTTTTCGACTACTATAAATATATCTTTATCTGGGTATCCTATATTGTCAGTTAATAAACCCTCATAAATTGTATTATGAATTGTTTTAGCAATGGATATATCTTGAACTTTTCTAGTGCTTTCTCTTGCTCTTTTTATTGCTGGCATTATTGCAGTTCCAAGAATTAATGCAATTATTGTAAATACAAGAATCATTTCAAGCATACTGTATTTGCCTTTTTCTTCAAGTTTTCTCAAAACACTCACCTCTAGTTAAGAATTAAATTTTAGTGTATAATTTATATAGCTACAATTATACACTAGACTATAATTTTATTCAATTAAATCTGTAAAATAAGTTTTAAATTAAAAAAACATTTTAATTAAAATCAATAAAGTATTGTAAATAATGAAATATTATAATAAAATGTTATAATGAAAAAAATTATGAATAATCTTTAATAATAGAAATAACTATAAAAGTTAAAATTGAATAATAGGTGGAACTTCGGTGAGATTCCGAGACTGTGACGCAACTGAAATGCTCATTTAAAGAGACGAGTCAGATCTTCCTCTTTGTCATAAAATTCGATTCAAGTTTTATGACTTATTTGATTTTGTGGGGAGATATATTATATCTCCTTATTTTTGTTTTAGAAAAGATTTTTCATAAATTATAAAGTAAATGGAGGAATTATTTGTGAAAAAGATAATTAGTAAGGTAATGGCGGCTGCATTAATATCAACTATGATAAGTGCACCAGTCTACAAAAATGTTTATGCAGATACTGCTGAAGCTGTAAGTATTTTAGAAACTGCAAATGCAGACCAATTAGTTCTATCAAAAAGCATTTTTAAAACTGCAGATTATTATGCTACTCAAGAAAGCTTAGGAGAATGGCAAATTCCTGCTATGGTTAGAACTGGTAAAATAACAGAAGCTCAAAAAGAAAAAGCTTTAGAAAAAGTTAAGGTGAATATACAAAATGGATATGAATATTCTTCACAAATGGCTAAGGATATATTTGTTTTATCAGCATTAGGAGAAAATCCACAAGAATTTTGTAACTATGATTTAGTTAATGAAATGTTAGGAAAAGGAGATTATATTGGTTCTTGTAACTATGAAGTATGGATACTTTCAGCAGCTACTAAAGGAAATTATACTATAGATGAAGGCAACAAAGTAATATTAGAAACAATTTATGAAGATATTTTAGCATGTCAAAATGAAAATGGAGGCTTTGCTTATTATCCAGGAGGAAGTTGGATAGATGTTGATATAACTGGTATGGCATTATATGCATTATCTTCTTATAATAATGATGATAAAACTTTAGAAGCAATAAATAAGGCAAAAGATTATATAAATAGCAGTAAAGATGCAGAAGGAAAGTTTAGTAATTCTAATACAACAGCAATGGCTATATTAGGACTTTCTTCAGTTGGAGAAGATGTTTCATCTCTTGTAGAAGATATACTTACATACCAAATGGAAGATGGTCAATTTAAGTGGATGCATGAAGAAGCAGAAGGAAATTATTTAGCTACTGAGCAAGATTTTTATGCTTTAGTACAAAGTGAAGCAGCTAAAAATGGTGCTGATTTATTTGATTTTAGAAATGACTGGAAAATGGAAGAAACTAAAGAACCATCAGAAGATGTAGATTCAGAAACTAAGACTCCAGAAACAGTAACTTTAGAGACAACAACTCCAGAAACTAATACACCAAATGAAGAAGAAAATTCAAATGGCAATAATACAAACCAAAATAACACAAATAAAAATAATACTTCTTCTACTAATAATGGATCATCTGTAGATAAGACTAGTTCAGCTACAAAAACAGGAGATAACAATAATGTAGGTTTATTCTTTGGAATGTCTTTAATTTCAATGTTAGGTTTAGCTATTTTATCTCCAAAGAAGAAGGAAAGAGGAAATGGAGAAAAATAAAAAAGAAAAACAAAAAAAGGTTTTTCTCTTGTCATTAGTTTTTATAATTTTATTATTTGGAACATTTGTAATAGCAGCTATTAAGTTTGTAAATTCTGATAATAATAAAGATAAAATTTCAACAAAAACACCAATTACTTCTACTGCTTCAATATCAAAAGAAAAGATAGAAAGTAATACTATAGAAAGTAGCACAATAAGTATATCCACAGAAAGTGTAAAGGATAATGAAGAAGAAAAAGTTGCTAAAAGCGATAATGAAGATAAGAAAACTGTAGAACAAAATACTAATGAAGTTAAAGAAGAAGTAAATATGGAAAATCAAAGTTCTCAAAAGTCAAGTTCTAAAGTAGATACTTCATTAAATAATAGTAATAATGTTTCAAATAATAGTTCTTCAAGTGAGAAAAATAATAATGAAGAAACAAAAAAAGATGAAGAAAATAAAGAAGAAGAAAAACCTAAATTTATAGTTAATATAAATATAAAGATGGTAGATGATACAATATTTTCTTCACAAATAGTATTAGATAACGAAATAAATGCTTTTGATGCATTAAAATATTATTGTGAAAAGAATTCTATACAATTAGGTTATACAGGGTCAGGAAAGCTTGCCTATGTAAATTCTATTAATGGAATAAAAGAAAAATCTGAAGGCCCATCATCAGGATGGATGTATAAGGTTAATGGAGTCTTTCCTAATATATCAGCAGGAAGGTATGATTTATCCTCAAATGATATATTAGAATGGGTCTTTACTAAAGATGGAGGAAAGGATGTAGGAGAACGATGAAAGTAAGGGAGATAGTAATTATAGGATTAATATCAGCATTAAATATAGGTTCTCGTCTTGTACTTCAACCTCTTCCTAATATTAAACCTGTTACAACAATAATTTTATTATGTGGAATGATACTAGGAATGAAGATTTCAATTGGAATAGCAATTGTAACTACATTAGTTTCTGGAATGCTTTTAGGACTTGGAACCTTTATTCCATTTCAAATTTTAGCTTGGGTAATAGTTGCTTTTTCAGGTTCAATTATAGGAAAGCTATTTGAAAAACCCAATGTTATTTTAATGGCACTTTTTTCAGGCTTTTGTGGGTTTATGTATGGATTCTTTGTATCCTTAGATAAGCTTATAATAGCAGGATTACCAGGATTTTTATCCTATTATGTGGCAGGACTCCCTTTTGATTGCCTACATGGAATAGGAAATGTTGTGTTTTTCTTTATATTTTATCCAATCCTTACTCCAATTTTGAAAAAAGAAAAATTAAAACTTAATGAATTTAAAAACTAACATAAATTTTAAAAATCAATAGAAGAAAAAATGTAGATTTTATTAATTATAAAGTGTGAATTATTACTTTGTATCAGCTTGAAGACAACAAGGAAAAAAAGCAAAGTAACAATTTCACATTTTATTTTTTATATAGGAAATTAATACTAATTGTATAATTTTAGAATAATAGTAATAAAAGTATAAAATGTATTTATATGTTGAAATCAGTGTAAAGAAGTAGTAAAATAATTGTAAGCTGAATTTATCAGTATAAGTTTACCATTAAAAAAATTTAAAATATAGGAGCTGAATATAATGCCAATAGTTCTAGAAAAAGGAAGTAAGATAAATTTAACTAAGAAGGATACAAAAAAAGTAGGAAAGATAAACATAAATTTAAATTGGAATACAGGAGGAGCTAAAAAGAAAGGATTTTTTGCTTCACTTTTTGGAGGAAATGATTCTGTTGATTTAGATTTAGGATGTTTATTTGAACTTAAAGATGGAAGAAAAGGAGCAATTCAAGCTCTTGGAAATAGCTTTGGTAATTATGATACAGCACCATATATTGTTTTAGACGGTGATGATAGAACAGGAGCTAATGCAAATGGAGAAAACATTTTCATAAATGGAGATAAAATTAAAGAAATAAAGAGAATATTAGTATATACATTTATTTATGAAGGTGCAGCAAATTGGCAACAGGTTGATGGAAAAGTACGTATAAATATAAGTGGACAAGAAGAAATATTAATAAATATGGATGAATATAAAAATGGGTACAATATGTGTGCATTAATAATGCTTCAAAATGTAAATGATACTACATTTTCTGTTGAAAAATTGGTAAGATATTTTCAAGGACATGAGAAGATGGATAGGGCTTATAATTGGGGAATGAGATGGGTTCCTGGAAGAAAGTAATTAAAAAATAGGAGGAAATAGGTTTTGAGCATAGCAGTTGGCATAGATTTAGGAACTACAAATTCTGCAATTTCTTATATAAAAGATGGAAATGTACAAATGATTCCTATTGAAGGAAAGAATACTTTTCCTTCAGTTATAGCTGTAAGAAACGGAGAAATATTATCAGGACAACAGGCAAAATCAAGATTATTAATAGCTCCAGATAATACAATATCATCTAGTAAGCGAGATATTGGAGAGGATATTACTTATAACTTAGATGGAAAGAGATTTACTCCAGAAGATATAGCATTTCATATATTAAGTGCAATGAAAGAGAAAGCAGAAGCTTATTTAAAAGAAGAAATAAAAGAAGCTGTAATAACAGTTCCAGCATATTTTACTTCAGAACAAAGAGAAATAACAATGAATGCAGGCAAAAAAGCAGGCTTTAATGTTTTAAGATTAATACCAGAGCCAACAGCGGCTGCTTTAGATTATGGAATAGAGCAAGATAAAAATCAAACTATAATGGTATATGATTTAGGTGGAGGAACCTTTGATATATCAATAATGAAGGTAGAGGGAAATGATTTTGAAATCTTAGCTGTAGATGGGGACTCAAAGCTTGGAGGAGATGACTTTAATGACATAATAACTAATATTTTATGTCAAAAGGTTAATAGAGATTTAGGTATTATTATCACATTACAAAAGGAAAAGAAATATATTTCAGCAATAACAAAATTAAAAGAAGCAGCAGAAAGAGCCAAAATAGATTTAAGTGAGCTTATGGAAGTAGAAATTATAATTCCTAATTTAATTGATGATTATTGTTTTGAGAAGGTTATAAGAAGAAGTGAATTTAATAATGCTGCAAAGCCTTTAGTAGATAAAACCCTTGAAAAAGTAGATAGTGCATTAAAAACCTTAAACTTTACATCTAAAGATATTGATAAGGTTATACTTGTTGGAGGCTCAACAAAAATGCCTATAATAAGGGAAGCTGTAGAAGAAAAAATTAAAGAACCATATATGGCTTCTAATGTAGATGAAGTAGTAGCACGTGGAGCTGCAATTATGGCAGTTTCTTTATCAAATCCTGATTATAAAAAGAAAAGTGGAATAGATTTATCTAAAAAAATAGCAGTTAAAGAAAAAGCAGTATTTACATATGGAGTTGATATGTTAAATAGAAATGGAGAACTTAAGTTTAATCCTATTATTAAAAAAGGAACATTACTTCCAGCAGTAAATGGAATAATAGGTTCAACTTCAAGAGAGTATCAAAATGGTGTAGTTTTAAATGTATATAGAGGCGAGAGCTTAGAACTAAAAGAAAATGAATATTTAGGTGAATTATCCTTTGATATAAAAAATCCAGTAAGAGAAATGGTGCCAGTACTTGCTTTATTTGAAATAGATAATAATATGATTATAAGATTTAGAAGTGTACAAATTCCAACTACTAGAGAATATTTAAGACTTATAGAAAATGATGATATAAAGGGACTAAAGTATTGCTTAGATAGTGGAAAGCTTAGAGCTACAGAAGTTATAATAGATGGAAAAAAGAAAGAGAAAAATCTATAATTATAAAATTATAAGGAGAGAAATCTTATGGTGGAAGAAGATAAAGAGACCAGGGAGGAAAAAGAAGCTAAAATAAAAGAATGGATATATAAATTAGAATCTAATATTGCTAGAAGTAAGGGATATTTTAATAAGATAGATAAGATAATAGATAAATTCAATGAAAATTTATTTCTTGAAGAACTAGATGAAAAAGAGAAAAAACTTTTGTTAAATAGAAGTGAAAGCTTAAGTTTAATAAAAAAAATGAATAAGAATGCTATAGATAAAAGCTTAATTAATATATTGCAAAATGAAGATATAAAACTAAATTCTGAAGAAATTTATGATATAAAATCTTTAGAAAAGAAAAAAGAAGAATATTCAAAACAGTGTTTTGATTTTTTAATGTTTTATCTTATTCCTATAATAGATGGAATTGAGGCAGGAATAAGCTTTATAGAATCTTCAAATGAATATATACTTATAAAAAAGACTCTTGATGTATATAAGGAAATAGAAGCACTATATAGAGAGCTACTAACTTATTTTGGTATAAAGAAGATTAAAGTAAGAAAAAAAGAAGATGTTAATCTTGATTTTATGGATATGATAGATATGGAAGAAACAAATGATATTGATTTAGATATGAAAATAGAAAGTATACTTGAAAGTGGATATGGTTATTTTAAAGGGGAAGATTTATCTCAATTAGTAAGAGTTATACGTAGACCATGTGTTATTGTGTATAGATATATTTAAGGGGTGATAAAATGGGGTATGATGCACAAAATTCACCAGTAATAGGTATAGATTTAGGAACTACCTATAGTTCAATTGCTAGATGGAATGGAAAAGAAGCTGATATATATACTCCAAGGGGAGAAAGATGCTTTCCTTCTGTTATTTATTATGATGAGAGAAATGATAAATATATTTTTGGAAATGCTGCATTTATGAGTGGTATATTAAAT
>ONGV01000308.1 GCA_900317445.1 uncultured Eubacteriales bacterium
AAAGGAATGTAAAGTTAATGCAATTAAATATTACCTTGGAGCAGATATGGGAGGAAAAGGTGGAACTCTTACAACTGAAACAAAAGGTGATATTACATATTGGAATATAGAAAAAAGTAATGGTGAAAAAGTAACAATAGAAGTAAATAGAAATAATGCAAATGCATACTAGGGGGAATTAATAATGGATCATTTAGATAGATTAGAAGCAGAAAGTATATTTATAATAAGAGAAGCTTATAAAAAACTTGGTAAGTTGGGAATGTTATGGTCAATAGGTAAGGATTCAACTGTATTATTATGGCTTGCAAAGAAAGCCTTTTATGGTCACTGTCCATTTCCATTTATTCATGTAGATACAACTCACAAAATACCAGAAATGATTGAATATAGAGATAGAGTGGCTAAGGAATTAAACCTAGATTTAATAGTACACACTAATCAAGAAGCAATAGATAAGGGAATAGGACCACAAAGTGGAAGGCTTGTCTGTTGTAAGGCATTAAAAACAGAAGGGTTACAACAAGTTGTTAAAAAATATGGTTTTGATGGTCTTATAGTTGGAGTAAGACGTGATGAGGAAGGTTCACGTTCTAAGGAAAGAGTATTTAGTGAAAGAAATAAAGATTATGAATGGGATTATTCAAACCAACCACCAGAATTATGGGACCAATTTAAAACAGATTTTCCTAAAGGAAATCATATAAGAGTACATCCATTATTACAATGGAGTGAATTAGATATATGGGAATACATAAAGAGAGAAAATATTCCTATAATAGACTTATACTTTGCTAAAAATGGAGAAAGATATAGAAGTCTAGGATGTGCTCCATGTACTGGGAAAATAAAATCAAATGCAAGCACATTAGATGAAATAATAGAAGAACTAAAGCATACAACTACTGGTGAACGTGCAGGAAGAGCCCAAGACCAAGAGGATTCATATGCTATGCAGAAGTTAAGAAAGGATGGATATATGTAAGTAGATTCTATCTAATAGAAAATAGTTAAAAAAATCTGCATTAACATTAAAACGGGGGTATTAAAAATGATTGATAATATAAATAAAGATACTTTAAAAATAGTAGTAGTAGGGCATGTTGACCATGGAAAATCAACAGTAATAGGAAAACTTCTTTATGATACACATTCTCTTCCAGAGGGAGCAATAGAAAAGGTAAAAAGAATAGCTAAAGAAACTGGAAAGCCTTTTGAATATGCATATCTTTTAGATGCTTTTGAAGAAGAACAAGAACAAGGTATAACTATTGATACAACACAAATTCAATTTGCAACAGAAAAAAGAGATTATGTAATAATAGATGCACCAGGTCATAAAGAATTTTTAAAGAACATGATTTCAGGAGCAGCAGATGCTGAAGCTGCACTTCTTATAGTAGATGCAAAACAAGGAGTTCAAGAACAGTCTAAAAGACATGCTTACATACTTTCTCTTTTAGGAATTAAAAAGGTACATGTTATTGTTAATAAAATGGATTTAGTAGATTATTCCCAAGAGGTTTTTGAAAATGTAAAAAGGGATATGAATAAGTTCTTAGGAGACCTTAATGTTTATCCTTTAAGCTATATTCCTGTATCAGCATTCTTTGGAGAAAATATTTTAACAAAATCAGATAAACTTCCTTGGTATGATGGAAAGACTCTTATAGAATCAATAGATTCAATAGAAAAAGAGCGTGGAATAGAAGATAAGGCTTTAAGATTTCCTATTCAAGATGTATATAAATTTGATGACAGAAGAATTATTGCAGGAAGAATTGAAAGTGGAAAATTAAAAGTTGGAGACAATATAACAATATACCCAGAAGGAAAGAAGACTAAAGTTAAGTCTATTGAATATTGGGTAGAAAAAGATAAAAAAGATACTGTATATGCAGGAGAATCAGTAGGTATAACTGTTGAAGATGAATTCTTTAATAAAAGAGGAGAAGTCATTACTCTTGATAATGAAGAAGCTCCTCAAGTTTCAAATAGCTTTAGAGCAAATATATTCTGGATGGGTAAAAATGACCTTACAAAGGGAAAGAAATATAAATTAAAGTTAACTACAGCAGAAGCAGAAGGAGAAATAAAAGAAATAGTAAGAGTAATAGATGCTTCAAGCTTAGATAGTGATAAGAAAAATGACAAGGTTGTTTTAAATGATGTAGCAGAAGTTATAATACAAACAAATGAACCACTTGCTTTTGATACATTTGCAGAAAGCCATGCAACAGGAAGATTTGTTCTAGTTGATGGATATGATGTTGCAGGTGGTGGAATAATAATTGCAAATGAAGGAACAAAGGAACTTGAATTAGAAAATGGATTTAAATATAATGATTTAGTTGCTAGAGGAGACCTTTTTGAAGAGTTCTATTATGAAGTTTCTAAATATTCTCTTGAAAAAGAAATAAAAAATAAAGGAATATATACTGTTGGAGATGAAGTTCCATTAAAGGGAGACAGTTTTGAATATCCAGAAACATTAGATATTTTAGTTATAAGAGATAAAGTAGCAGTAAAAATAAGAAATGGAAAAATTTCAGACATTATAAAGTTAGATGAATATAATTATGATAATATTCCTGTGGTTAATGGAAGAGGATTTGGTCTTAAAATTAATTCAGAAGAGGATTTAAGAAAATTCTTATATGAAAATGAGGAAGCAAAAGAAGAGGGAAGAAAAAAGATAGATGACTTCCTACGTAAATGGGTTGTAATAGATAAATATAGAAGCCTTGCCTTCCATTCAGATTTTATATAAAAAATTATTATAAAGTGTTACAAAAAGAATCATTTATTTGAAGTTCTTTTTGTAACACTTTTTCAAAAAATAAAACATATTATTTATATATGCTTTTATAAAAACTATTGACAAAATAAATAATTAATAAGAAGTATGGAGGATGATTAATATGTCAAAAATATACACAAATATAACAGAATTAATAGGAAGAACACCATTATTAGAATTAAAAAATTATGATGCATCTAAGAACTTAAATGCAAAAATATTAGCTAAGTTAGAATACTTTAATCCAGCAGGAAGCGTAAAAGATAGAATAGCAAAATCTATGATAGAAGATGCAGAAGCAAAAGGATTATTAAAAGAAGGTTCAGTAATAATAGAACCAACAAGTGGAAATACTGGTATTGGAATAGCTTCAGTAGGAACATCAAAAGGATACAAAGTAATAATAGTTATGCCAGAAACAATGAGTGTTGAAAGACGTAATTTAATAAAAGCTTATGGTGCAGAAATAGTTCTTACAGAAGGAGCTAATGGAATGAAGGGAGCAATAGAAAAAGCTAGTGAATTAGCAAAATCTATTGAAAATTCTTTTATACCATCACAATTTACAAACTCAGCTAATCCAGAAACACATAAAAGAACAACAGGACCTGAAATATGGGAAGATACAGATGGAAAAGTTGATATTTTTGTAGCAGGAGTTGGAACTGGTGGAACAGTTACAGGAGTTGGAGAATATTTAAAATCAAAAAATCCAAATGTAAAAGTTGTAGCAGTAGAACCAGCAAGTTCACCAGTATTATCTGAAGGAAAAGCTGGTAGCCACAAAATCCAAGGTATTGGAGCAGGATTTGTACCAGAAACTTTAAATACAAATATTTATGATGAAGTAATAAAAGTTGAAAATGAAGATGCATTTAAAACTTCAAGAGAAATTGCTAGAAAAGAAGGATTTCTAGTAGGAATATCATCAGGAGCAGCAACATTTGCAGCAACTGAATTAGCAAAGAGACCAGAAAATAAAGGAAAGACAATAGTAGTATTATTACCAGACACAGGAGAACGTTACTTATCAACTACTTTATTTTCAGAATAAAATAATTTAATTAGGAAATACTATAAAAGAATCATTAATAATAAAAAACACCAAATAAAAATAAAGTTATCTTATAAGAAATATAATACTTCTTATTTGATAACTTTATTTTTATTTATAATTTGTGTTTCTATACTGAGAAGGAGACATTCCTGTAAATTTTTTAAAGGTTTTATAAAAATGGCTTTGGTCATGAAAACCTAAAGTAAGACCTATATCCAAAATACTTTGATTTGTTGTTAAAAGAAGAACTTTAGCTCTATCTATTCTTATTTTTTTAGCATAATTCATAACAGTTATCCCCATTTCTTTTTTAAAGCAATCTGATATATAACCAGGAGAAAGATTAACCTCTGAAGCAAGTTGTTCTAAGGATATATGGCTTTCTATATTTAAGTGAAGATGCTTTAAAATTCTGTTTATAACATGGTTTTGAGTAACTTCAACATCATTTATAACAAGATTCATATAAGTATCTACCATTTTAAGTTCTAAATCTTGAAGACTTTCTAGTGAATTTAAAGTTGGAATTGTATCATAAAATTTATTATAAATTGGATGAAGATATTTTGTTGCAATTCCATTTGCAACTATTTCTTTAGTATACATTGCATTCCATATTAATAAATCAATTTTTTTATTTTCTATAGATATTTCTTCATTTAATTCTTCTTTATGCTTTTCTTTTGTCATATAAATAATTCCTGGTTTATCTCTTAGTTTTATAAAAAAAGATATATCATTATTAAAAATATGTTTATCAGATTTAAAGTGTTCGTACAAAGATAATCACCTCGAAAAAATAAATTTATCTTAATAATATACATATTATATAATAAATATACAAGTAAAACAAATAAATTTATTTTAAGTATTAGAAAAAAATATCCATTATAGTAAGGTTTTAAATTAAATAATGTGATATTATAAGAGAAAAATATGTAAGGTGGGGAATAAACCTATGGATAAAAAAGAAATAAGAAAAAGCATGATTTCTAAAAGAGATAATATATTAAAAGAAGAAAAAGAAATAATGGATAAGAATATAATTTTAAAACTAAAGGAAAGTGAATATTATAAAAAAAGTAAAAATATTTTTATATATTTAGGCTTTGGAAGTGAAATAGATACCATGTCTTATATTCAAGAATTTATTAATGAAGGAAAACATATTTTTATTCCTAGAACAGATATAAAAACTAAAAAGATGGAAGCTATTGAAATTACTTCATTAGAAGGATTAAAAGAAAATAAGTATGGAATTTTAGAGCCAGATGATAGGAAAGAAGAATTTTGTAAAGATAATTTAGACTTAATAATTCTACCAGGAGTAGCTTTTGACCATAGTGGAAGAAGAATAGGATATGGTGGTGGATATTATGATAGATATTTAGAGGATATTGATAAAAGAATAATCAAAGTAGCATTAATTTATGATTTTCAGCTTTTAGAAAATGTACCAGCAGAAGAACATGATATTAAAGCAGATTATATTATAACTGAAACAACAAGTATAAAATGTTGTTAAAACTTGATTATAAAGAATTTAGTACATATAATGGTATTGTTAAACAAAAAGTGAATTTATAGGAGGATAAAAATGAAAATAGAAACTAAATGTCTTCATGAAGGATATCATCCAGGAAATGGTGAACCTAGAGTACTACCAATATGTCAAAGTACAACTTATAAATATAATTCAACAGATGAAGTAGGAAAATTATTTGACCTTTCTTCTAATGGATATTTTTACTCTAGAATAGCAAATCCAACTGTTGGAGCTGTAGAAGAGAAAATTGCTTCACTAGAAGGGGGAGTAGGGGCACTTTGTACAACATCAGGACAAGCAGCCTCACTTATAAGTATAATGAATATTTTAAAAGCAGGAGACCATATTGTAAGTGTAGCTACTATATATGGTGGAACAATAAATCTTTTTGCTGTAACTCTTAAGAAATTTGGAATTGAATGCACTTTTGTAGATGCAGATGCTTCAGAAGAAGAAATACAAAAGGCATTTAAAGAAAATACAAAAGTAGTATTTGGAGAAACTATAGCAAATCCAGCA
>ONGV01000205.1 GCA_900317445.1 uncultured Eubacteriales bacterium
AGATGGTGAACAAATCATATTAAAGAAATATGAACCAGCATGTATTTTCTGTGGAGATGCTAGAGACGTTATAAATTACAAAGGTAAGAATATTTGTCAAAACTGTCTTCAACAAATTAGAGACAACAAATAATATACCTAAAATAACAACATACTAAATTTTAGAGAATTTATCCCCTTAAATTCTCTAAGTAAAAAAACGTTCTACCCCTTAGAACGTTTTTTTTATTAATATTTATTTGTTACTTATTAAAATGATTTTATTAACTTTTTTCTTTACTATAACAATAATTATATATCAATAGCATATTTATAAACTTCATTTTTACTAAGACCTCTTTCCTTAGCAACATATTTTATAGCTTCTTTCTTAGTAATTCCACTTTTCATAACATTTAAAATATGCTCTTTTATACTTAAATTTTCCCACTTTTCTTTATTTTCTTTATCTATATGCTCTTGTTGCTTTCCTTCAACAACAAGTACAAATTCTCCTTTAGGAGCTGTTTTTTTAAAATATTCTATTAATTCTTTTATTGTTCCCCTTTTAATTTCTTCATGAAGTTTTGTAAGTTCACGACATACTGCTATATTTCTATTTCCTAAATACTCTAACAAAGTTTCTAATGTACTTAGAATTCTATAAGGAGATTCATATAAAATTATAGATTCTCTTACATCCTTTATTTCATTTAAAAGAGTTTTTCTTTCCTTATTTTCTCTAGGAATAAAACCCCTAAATAAAAATCTTGTTGTATCTAATCCTGAATATACTAAAGCTGTCGTTATTGCTGTGGCTCCAGGTAATACTTCAAAATCTATATTTTTATTAATGCATTTACTTACCATTACAGCCCCTGGGTCAGATATTCCTGGAGTTCCTGCATCTGTAACTATAGCTATATTTTTGCCCTCTTTAAGCATTTGTATTATATCTTCACTTTTACCTTGTTCATTATGTTTGTGATAACTTATTAAACTTTTTTTTATTTCAAAGTGATTTAGAAGCTTTAATGTTTGTCTTGTGTCTTCTGCTGCAACTATATCAACAGATTTTAACACCTCTAAAGCTCTTAATGTTATATCTTTTAAGTTTCCTATTGGGGTTGGAACTAAATATAATTTACCTACACTCATTAACCTTTACTCCTTCCATAGATTTTGTTAATTTCGTCACTATATTCTCCATTATCATTATAAACATATAAAGGCGGATCCCACTTAAGAAATTTCCCTCCATCTCTTTGACCTTCTATTAAAACTATATTAGGTGATTTTTTGGTATTTGGATGAACCATTCTTATTCTTTTAGGTTCTATTTTATATTTTCTCATTAAAGTTAATATATCAGCCAATCTTTCAGGTCTATGTACCATATACATTCTGCCATTATCTTTTAATAAAATTCTAGAAGTAGCTATTACATCTTCTAAAGTACATAAAACTTCATGTCTTGCTA
This sequence comes from uncultured Eubacteriales bacterium, assembly GCA_900317445.1. GTDB lineage: Bacteria > Bacillota > Clostridia > Clostridiales > Clostridiaceae > Clostridium. The sequence goes on from ONGV01000205.1 coordinate 1,460, forward strand.
TAGCTAATTTATCACTTGGATTAACAATTCCTGAATTATTAAGCTTATATGGGGGATTTACTGTTAGTGCATCAAATCTACCTAATTGTTTTAAAAATTCTATATCTTTTAAATCTCTATTTATAAATTTTATTTTATTTTCTACATTATTTAAAACAGTACTTCTGTTAGCCATCTCTGCTATTTCTTCTTGAACCTCTATCCCTACTATTTCTTTAGGTTCATATTTTCCTAATATTAAAAAAGGAACTATTCCTGTTCCCGTACATAAATCTATAACTCTAAAATTCTTTTTTATATTTGCAAATTCTGATAATAATACAGCATCTACTCCAAATCTAAAAGAATCCTTTTTTTGAATTAGTTTTAGTCCTTTTAACTGAAGATCATCTATACTTTCATTTTCTTTTACAACCACTTCGTTTTGTATAATAATTTCATTACTCATATAATTATTTCCTTTTCTTTTTTTATATATAAAAAAAGAAGTTGTAAACAAATAACAACTTCTTTCCTGGTGGCTCGACCAGGAATCGAACCAGGGACACGAGGATTTTCAGTCCTCTGCTCTACCGACTGAGCTATCGAGCCATAAAA
>ONGV01000271.1 GCA_900317445.1 uncultured Eubacteriales bacterium
ACATCAAGAATATTTGCTTCACAGCCTTTTAAAATAATAACATCATTAATAATTCTAGGTATAACTTTCATATTGCCAAAATACCATCTATGAGGGGCATTAGGCATTGCTGGTCCATGTTCAGATGTACCTAATATTTTTATTCCATTTTCTTTGCAATAAGAAATATTTTCTAAAAGAGTGGTGTATGCATGTCCACTTACTATAGTATGAGTATGTAAATCAGATGAAAAATCCATAATTTTTCTCCTTTCATTAGAAAAATAATATATATATTATAGTATAATATTGCTTTATTAATTAATTCAAGAATTAGAATGTTTTAAATAGATAAAAACCATGTTATTTTTTCTTGACAGTGAATATTCAATAAACTAAAATAATAACTAAGATAAAAATATAAAAAAGGTAAAAGATACGCTTTAAATTGGTCCTGTGAGGCCAGAAAGGAGTCTATAACTATGTTGATACAAAAAAAATACACAAATCTATCAATAGAGGAAGTTTATAGTCATAATTATGAATATACAAGGATAGTGAGGAGACCCTTTTAATTAACAGTCTCTTTATTATCCTTTTATTATAGGGATTTTAAAAATTAATAACCTTAAAAGTGTACTTTACTTTAACATAAAATGAGGAGGGCTAAGCATGAACGCAAAGCTAATTTTAGAAAACGGAATGGTTTTTGAAGGTAATGCCTTTGGATACTTAAGTGACAGTGTTGGTGAAGTTGTATTTACAACTGGTATGACTGGATATCAAGAAGTTTTAACAGACCCATCATATTATGGTCAAATAGTAACTATGACATATCCATTAATAGGAAACTATGGAGTTAATTTAGAAGATGTAGAATCAAACTCTCCAAAAGTTAGAGGATTTATAGTAAGAGAAAAATGTTCTTTCCCAAGTAACTTTAGATGCGAAATGGATTTAGATAACTACTTAAAGCAAAACAAAATAGTAGGTCTTGAAGGAATAGATACAAGAGCATTAACAAAGGTTTTAAGAAACAATGGTACTATGAAAGGTATAATAGTTGTTGATGAAATCGGAAGAAAAGATGTAAATGATAGAATAACAGCATATTCAAACAAGGAAGCTGTTAAAAATGTTACTACAGATAAAGTGTACACAATTGAAGGAAATGGAAAGCATGTAGCAGTAATGGATTTTGGTATAAAGACTAATATATTAAGATGCTTCAAAAAGAGAGGATGTAAGCTTACAGTATTCCCAGCAGATGCAAAAGCTGAAGATATACTAGCAATAAATCCTGATTTAGTATTCTTATCAAATGGTCCTGGAGACCCACAAGATGTACCTGAATCAATAGAAAATATTAAAAAGTTAATAGGTAAAAAACCAATTGTAGGAATTTGCTTAGGACATCAATTATTAACATTAGCATTAGGTGGAACAACAACAAAATTAAAGTTCGGACATAGAGGATGTAACCATCCAGTTAAAGATTTAGAAACAAATAAAGTTACAATAACATCACAAAATCATGGATATGTTGTTGAAACTTTACCAGAAGAAGTTGTAGCAACACATATAAATATAAATGATGGAACAATAGAAGGTATGAAGCATAAAACATTACCAATATTCTCAGTTCAATTCCATCCAGAAGCATCAGCTGGACCACATGATAGCGAATATATATTTGACAAATTTATGGAATATGCACTATAGGAGGTAAGAGATATGCCATTAAGAAAAGATATAAAAAAGGTTTTAGTTATAGGCTCAGGGCCAATAGTAATAGGTCAAGCAGCGGAATTTGACTATTCAGGAACTCAAGCTTGCCAAGCTTTAAAAGAAGAAGGTTTAGAAGTTGTATTAGTTAACTCTAACCCAGCTACAATTATGACTGACAAAGAAATTGCAGATAAAATATACATAGAACCACTAACAGTTGAATTTGTGGAAAAAGTAATAGCTAAGGAAAGACCAGACAGTATAATAGCTGGTATGGGTGGTCAAACAGGTCTTAATATTACTGTTGAATTACATGATAAGGGAATTTTAGATAAGTATAATGTTAAGGTAATTGGAACATCTATCGCTTCAATAAAAGAAGGGGAAGATAGAGAATTATTCAGAGATATGATGAAAAGAATAAATGAACCAGTTATACAATCTGAAATCATAACAGACTTAGAAGTTGGAGTAGCTTATGCTAGTAAAATAGGATATCCAGTTATAGTAAGACCAGCTTATACACTAGGAGGTACTGGTGGAGGTATTGCTGAAAATGAAGAAGAATTAAGAGAAATTCTTGAATCAGGATTACAATTAAGTACAATAGGTCAAGTACTTCTTGAAAAGTCAGTTAAGGGATGGAAAGAAATTGAGTATGAAGTAATGAGAGACTCATATGGAAACTGTATAACTGTTTGTAACATGGAAAACATTGACCCAGTTGGTATACACACAGGAGATAGTATAGTTGTTGCACCATCTCAAACTTTATCAGATAAAGAATATCAAATGCTTAGAACAGCATCAATTAATATAATAAATGCAGTAGGAATTGAAGGTGGATGTAATGTACAATTTGCTTTAAATCCAAATTCATTTGAATATGCAGTAATAGAAATAAATCCTAGAGTTTCAAGATCTTCAGCTTTAGCATCAAAGGCTACTGGATATCCAATAGCTAAGCTTGCTGCAAAGATTTCTGTAGGATATGGATTAGATGAAATAAAAAATGCAGTAACTCAAAAAACTTATGCTTGTTTTGAACCATCATTAGATTATGTTGTATGTAAAATTCCAAAATGGCCATTTGATAAGTTCTTTGGAGCTGATAGAGAACTTGGAACAAAGATGATGGCAACTGGAGAAGTGATGGCTATTGGAGCTAACTTAGAAGCTGCATTACTAAAGGGAATAAGAAGTCTAGAAATAGGTAAATATTCTTTAGACCACAAAAAGTTTAAAGAACTTAGCATGGCTGAATTAAAAGAAAGAGTTATGGCTCCAGATGATGAAAGATTATTTGCTTTAGCTGAAATGTTAAGAAGAGATTATAGAGTAGATAAAGTAGCTAAGATAACAGGAATAGATATATTCTTCATAGAAAAGTTTAAGTGGATAGTAGAAGAAGAACAAAGATTAAAATTAAGCAAACTTGAAGATTTAGATAAAGAATGGCTATATAAATTAAAGAGAAAAGGATTCTCTGATAAGGCAATAGCTGATATGTTAAAAGTTTGCCCAGAAGATATAAACAAGCTAAGAGGACTATGGAACATAAAACCTTCATACAAGATGGTTGATACATGTGCTGGAGAATTTGAAGCTTTATCTCCATACTACTATTCAACATATGAACAATATGATGAAGTTGAAGTTACACATGATAGAAAGAAAGTTGTAGTTTTAGGTTCTGGACCAATAAGAATAGGTCAAGGTATAGAATTTGACTATGCTTCAGTTCATTGTGTATTAGCATTAAAGAGATTAGGAATAGAAACTATAATAGTAAATAACAACCCTGAAACAGTAAGTACAGACTTTAATATTTCAGATAAGCTATACTTTGAACCACTTACTGAGGAAGATGTATTAAATATTATAGAAAAAGAAAACCCAGATGGAGTAATACTTCAATTTGGTGGTCAAACAGCTATTAAGCTTGCAAACTTCTTAAAAGAAAAGAATATACCAACTCTTGGAACTACAGCAGACCAAATAGATATGGCTGAAGACAGAGAAAAGTTTGATGAATTACTAGAAAAACTAGGAATATCAAGACCTAAGGGTAAAGGAATATGGTCTATTGAAGAAGGATTAGAA
>ONGV01000204.1 GCA_900317445.1 uncultured Eubacteriales bacterium
AACAAGTGATAGTGATTTTACAAGACTTGCAATGAGATTAAGAGAAGAAGGAAAGTTTGTTATTGGAATGGGTGAAAGCAAAACTCCAAAGCCATTTGTAAAGTCATGTGATCAATTTAAATATTTAGATTTATTACTTCAAGATGATGAGAAAGAAGTAGGAAATATAATAAAAAATAGTAATTCTGAAAAGAGCAATTTAAATGAGGATGAAGATGATGTTACAGACATATCAACAATAAAAGATTTTATTGTAAAAGTAATACATGGAGATACTGAGGCTGGAAAGAGAACAGATTTAGGAACATTAGGGAAGAAACTTAATGAAAAGTTCTCAGAATTTGATGTAAGATACTATGGGTATAATAAGCTTTCAACCTTTATTGAAAATATTAGTGGATTAATATTAGAGAAGGAAGGAAACTTATACTATGTAAAAGAAAAAGAAAGAAAAATAGATAGAGATGAAATTGAAAAATTTATAATTGATGTGGTTGAAAATAATAAAAAGAAAATAAAAAATATAGGATTTATACTAGAAGCAATAAAAGCAAAATATCCAAACTTTAGTTTTAAGGCTGAAGGATATAATCAATTTTCTAAGTTTTTAAATAGTTTTGATAAAATAAGTGTTAATGGAAATAGTATTAAGATAAAGGGTGAGAATTAAAAAGATTCCCCTTTTCTTTTTATTTAAGTAATTTAAGTTTTATTATTTAGGGGGATGGTTTAATGTCTATGTTAGAAGAAAAAGTTTCATTAAATAGTATAGAACCTAAATCTATTATTACTTCTAACAATATTGGTGAGGAAATAATTAAATCAACTGAAACAGGATTAGTTAATAGTATGATAGATTCAAATTTAGCATTAATTCCAAAATTAATTATTAATGATTACTCTAAAGGGGAAAAAGTATTAACTGAAATAATAAATGGTCTTAATAAATGTAAAGAATTTTTTATCTCTGTTGCATTTATAACATATAGTGGTTTACTACCACTTCTACAAACATTAGAAGAATTAGATAAGAAAGGTATTAAAGGAAAAATATTAACTACTGATTATCTTAACTTTAGTGAACCTAAAGCATTAAAAAAGTTATTATCATTTTCAAATATTCAAGTTAAGATGTATAGCAAAGAAAATTTTCATACTAAAGGATATATTTTTAAAAATAAAAATCATTATAAAGTTATTGTAGGAAGTTCTAATTTAACACAAACTGCATTAACTAAAAACAAAGAATGGAACTTAAAAATATCATCACTTGAAGAAGGGGCATTAACAGAAGAGATTATTTCAGAGTTTAATAATCTTTGGATAGATGCTCAGGATTTAACTTTAAGTTGGTTAGAGATATATGAAGATATACATAAAAAACAAAGGGAATATACAAGAAAAACAAAAGTACCAAGCATTAAGCAATATAAGCTTATCCCTAATAGGATGCAAGTAGCTGCAATTGAAAGTTTAAATGAATTGAGAAGAAATGGAAAAGATAAGGCCTTGCTAATTTCATCTACAGGAACTGGAAAAACATATTTATCAGCTTTTGAACTTAGAAAATATAATCCTAAAAAAGCTTTGTTTATAGTACATAGAGAACAAATAGCAAGACAAGCGTTAGAAAGTTATAAAGATGTATTTGGTGATACAAAAACAATGGGAATTTTATCTGGCAATTCTAAAGACATTAATAAAGATATAATATTTTCTACAATACAAACATTATCTAAGGATGATACATTATATAATTTTGAAAAAGATGAATTTGATTATATTGTAATTGATGAAGTTCACAAAGCTGGTGCAAATAGCTATCAAAAAGTAGTAAATTATTTTATGCCTAAATTTTTATTAGGAATGACAGCAACTCCTGAAAGAAATGATGATTTTGATATATTTAAGATGTTTGATAATAATATTGCTTATGAAATACGTCTTCAGCAAGCATTAGAAGAGGATTTATTATGTCCATTCCACTATTTTGGTATTTCAGATATTACAGTAGATGGAATTGAACTTAATGATAATTCGGATTTTAGATTTTTAGTAGCTGAAGAAAGAGTTAATCATATTATTGATAAAATTAATTTTTATGGTTATTGCGGTAATAGAGTTAAAGGCTTAATATTTTGTAGCAATAAGAAAGAGGCTAAAAAGTTATCAAATATTTTTAATAATCGTGGATATAAAACAGTTGCTCTAACTGGAGAAGATTCTCAAGAAGTTAGGGAAGATGCTATTAAAAGATTAGAACAAGATGAAATGGATAATTCTTTAGATTATATTTTTACTGTGGATATTTTTAATGAAGGAGTAGATATTCCATCAATAAATCAAATAGTTATGTTAAGACCAACTCAATCAGCAATAATTTTTGTACAACAGTTAGGAAGAGGGCTTAGAAAAAGTAAGTTTAAAGAGTATGTTGTGATTATTGATTTTGTTGGAAATTATAATAATAATTTTTTAATACCTATAGCATTATCAGGAGATAGAACTTTTAATAAAGATACTATTAGAAAGTATGTATTAGAAGGCTCTAAAGTTATACCAGGTTGCTCTACAATTAATTTTGATGAAATATCTAAGAAAAGAATTTTTCAATCACTTGACAGTGCCAATTTTAATGATATTAGGATGATTAAAGAAGGGTATATGGAGCTTAAACAAAAAATAGGTAAAATTCCAACATTAATGGATTTTGATAAATATAATGCTATAGATCCTTTAAGATTCTTTGAAAATAAAAATTTAAAGTCATATTATGGATTTTTAAATAAATATGAAAAGGAGTATACTATAGAACTTAATTCTCTTGAAAAGCTGTTTATTGAATTTATTTCAAAGAAATTAGCTTCTGGTAAAAGACCTCATGAACTTTTATTACTAAAATCTATACTTAATAATGATTATAAACTAATAGATATGTTAAGTAAAAATTTAAAAGAAAATTATAATATTAATTTGAGTTTAATTACTAGAAAAAATGTTATTAATGTATTGACTAATGAATTTCTAACAGGGCAAGATAAAAAAACTTATTCTAAATGTATATTTATACAAAAACAAGATGATGATTATATTGTATCTAAAGAATTTTATAATCTTCTTAAAAATAAAGATTTTAAAGATATGATTAGTGAATTAATAGAATTTGGACTAAATAGATATAACCAAAATTATAGCAAGAGATATAAAGATACATCTTTTCAATTGTATCAAAAATATACTTATGAAGATGTATGTAGGCTTTTAGAGTGGGAAAAAAGCGAAGTTGCCCTTAATATTGGAGGATATAAGTTTGATAAGAAAACAAAAACATATCCTGTCTTTATTAATTATGATAAACATGAAACTATTGAAGATAGCATTAATTATGAAGATAGATTATTATCAGAATCTCAATTAATTGCTATTTCTAAATCTGGAAGAACCAAGAAATCTGATGATGTAGTACAAATCTATAATGCAGAAAAAAATGATGTAAGTATGTATTTATTTATCAGAAAAAATAAAGATGATAAAATATCAAAAGAATTTTATTTTTTAGGAAAAATTAAAGCTATTGGAGAACCAAAAGAATTTGTTATGAAAAACACAACAAAAACAGCTGTTGAAATAAAATATCAATTATTTACTCCAATTAGAAGTGATATTTATGATTATATAATTTCGTAAAAAATTAATTATTACTTTTATTATCCTGTGTGGTTAAGAAGCATACAGGATAATTTTGTATTTTTAATTTTACTTTTTTAAAATAATATTTATGTTAAGTATTGAAAAAATAGAAGAATTTATGCTTTTAGTAAAAACACCTATGATTTTAATTATGGGTGTTTTTGTTGTGATATATATTAAATTACATCAATTTATTAATTAATGTTCATTCTATAATTGTGTTGACTTTTTTTAACAAAAAGTATAAAATATTAAAAAACACTTTATTTTTTCCTTAAGAAAAAAGTTTATTTTAGTCTATATTTTAGACTTTTATTATAAAAAATATAAAATAGGAGGATTAAAAATGATTAGAAAAAAGAATTTTCAGCGTATAGTTGCTGGTATTATTAGTGCAGTGCTGTTTTCAAGTGTAAGTGGTGTTAGTGTTTTAGCAGCTAGTAAAGGAAATAATCTTATCAACATTCAACATAGTTATACAAACAATGGTTATACATTTGAAAAAATTTCACATGCTTCTGAAGGAACTGAAACTGCAGATGGTGTTGTAGATTATCTTGGTAATCATAATATTGAGGCTTATGAAGATGGTGTTAGTGAAACTGGAAAAGGTGATAAGACGCAATCTTATAGCTATTGTGCAGCAACTTATGGAGATTGGATTTATGTAGGTACAATGTATGGTGCCTTAGGTGCATATGCTCAAGCTAAGAATGCTCTTGTTGGTGAAGGTGTTTCTGCTGATATTGCTACAGCTGTTGTTGATGCTATGTTTAATGGAAAGTTAAATAAGGGTAGAGAAGATGATGGCTATTATGCAGGAAGTGTTTTCTTTAAATTTAATGTTGTAACAGGTGAAACTAAACTTCTTATGTCTCGTGAAATGTTTGAGAATGGTGAATGTGAAGGTGTTCCAATATTTAGAAGTGCTGTTGAATATAATGGTAAGTTATACTTTGTTGGACTTGTTAGTAAAGGTGAGGCCTTAACACAATATGGTTCAATGGCTTTAGATATGGAAATAATGATGCAAACTGGTGTCCCAAGTATCTATGAACTTGACCCAACAACAGATGAACTAGTTGAAGTTTATGAATGTGTTGATTTAGATGGTTATCGTGCTCTTAATGATAAAAATGTCTTTACTTCAACACGTGCTATAGGTACTTATAAGGATTACTTAATTGCTGGTGGTTTAACAATTGATACAAATAATCCTGATGATAATGGGCAAGCTGTTCTTTATGCTACAAATAATCCAGGTTCAGGTGATTTTAAAGTTATTGCTGATATGAACGATTTATTTAATTATCCTGCAATTTGGCGTAATGGTTCTTCAGGTGGTGGAGGTATTTACCAAGTTGTTGAATATAATAATAGTCTTTATGTTGCCATAGTTAGTGGTACATATGAAACTATGGATGAGCAAACTCGCCAATTCCGTCCATTTGCTGTTGTTCGTGGTGATTATGACCAAACTAAGGGTGCTATTGATGATGCTAATGCATGGACTTGGACTCCTGTTATTGGAGATCAAGAAAATGATAATGCAAAATATACTTTTGGTATTGATCCAGAACGTACATCTTCAAGTGCTTGTACTTTACAAGTTTATAATGATTACTTATATATTGGTGAATATAATGATGTTAATGGTGGATTAAATGGTATTTTAAGATATAAAGAGTTTGCAACTTTAGCAAATAATTTAACTCAATCTATTAACTTATATCGTCTAGATGAAGATGAAAATGTTGAATTAGTTGTTGGTGATGCTACTGAAATGTTCCCAGAAGGTGGTATTTCTGGTTGGGGAAGTGGTTATGAAACTCACATGACACAATACACATGGATGACAACTGTCTATGATGATGTAATGTATTTAAGTACGATGGACGAAACTTCTTTACTTCATGTGTTTGCACAACTTGTTAATGGTGAATTACTTGAAATGTCTGAAGAAGAATGGAAAAGCCAAGTTAACTATATTAAAGTTTTAATTGAGTTAATTAAGGATTCATTTAATAAAGATGAGCAAGTTGCTCTTATGTCAGCAGAAGGTGAAATTGAAGAACTTACAGAAGATGATGCTACTGCAATTGTTGAAGATGCTATTGAAAATGTTGATGGTGTTTACAATATAACAGATGAACAAGAAAAAGAAGTTGTTGATGCTATTGTTAATACTGATATTGATTTTGGTAAAGATATAATTAGTGACAGTGATGCTAATGCATTAGATGAAATCAACAAAAATCTTGATGAATTAACAGCTCTTATTTCAAGTAATAATATTGAATCATTTGCTGAAACTTATGAAAAACTTTTAAATGATTATGAACAATATGAAAATGAATTACCTGGTATTATTAAGGCTGCATATAAAATGCTTTTAGATTATGTAACACTTCAAAACATGAAAGACTTATTAACATGTATGAGTTATATGAAAGATTCTGTTGCAGGTTTTGATTTATATGCAATTAAACAAGCTGATGATGGTAGTGTAGATATAACAACAGTCACAAATAATGGTTTTAGTGATCGTTATAACCATGGTCTTCGTATTTTTGCTACAACCGCTGATTATATGGTCATTGGAACAGCTAATCCATTTTATGGAACTCAATTATGGCGTATGTCTGCTACACCAGATGCAACATATGAGCATACTCATGTTGCAGGTGAAACTGTAAAGGAAAATGTTGTTGAAGCAACAGATACAACAAATGGTCATTATGATTCAGTTGTTTATTGTACAAGTTGTGGTGAAGAGATGAGTCGTACAGAAGTAACAATTCCTGCTACTCCTAAAGATCCTGAGAATCCAGAAAACCCTGAGAATCCAGAAAA
>ONGV01000203.1 GCA_900317445.1 uncultured Eubacteriales bacterium
CAGTAGCATTAGGAGAGGCACTTTCTTATGTTAAAAATATTGGAATTGCAGATATTGGAAGACATGAGCATGAGTTAATTCAATATGGAATGAAAGAGTTAGCTAAAATTAAAGGCTTACATTTAATTGGAACTGCAAGAGAAAAATCTAGTGCATTATCATTTGTATTAGATGGATATTCCATTGATGCAGTAGGACAACGTTTAGACCAATTAGGAATTTCAGTTAGAACAGGACATCATTGTGCTCAACCAATTTTAAGAAGCTATGGATTAGAGGGTGTAGTACGCCCAACCTTAGCAGTTTATAATACACCAGAAGATATTGACGAGTTAGTAAAGGGAATTCGTTCTCTAATATAAGAAAATTAATAAAATATTGAATTGTTGGAGCTGTTGCAAAAAGAATTTTAATTACAATATAAAAATATACTATGTATTGTATGAATAGTTATTGATGTAACAGCTTCAATAATAAATGTATATAGTAGGTGATAATTTTGAAAGAAAATAAAATAACAGCTAGACCTATAGAAAAAGAAGTAGAACACATTGTTGATTCCATCTTAAAAGATTATAAAAGTGGAAAAGATATTGATGAAATTAATATTTTTAATAAACCAAACAAAAAAAGAATTATAGAACTAGTAGAAAAGCTTTTGCAAATTATATTTCCGGGGTATTTTAGAGATAAAAGTGTAAAAATTTATAATGCTAGTAATACTCTTTCTGTATTAGTAGAAGATACATTTTATCATTTGAACAAACAGATTGCATTAGCTTTAAGTTTTTCTAAAGAGTTTGAAAATTATGATGAAATAAGTCTTAAAAAAGAGGCTTATGATAGATGCGTAGATTTTTTCTATCAGATTCCCAAAATTCGTAGTTTGGTAGAAACTGATTTGCAAGCTGCTTTTGATGGAGACCCAGCAGCAAGCTATAAGGAAGAAATTGTACTTACTTATCCAGGATTAATTGCATCTACTATTAATAGAATCGCCCACGAATTATATCTTCTTAAAGTTCCACTTATTCCAAGAATGATGACAGAGTATGCTCATGGAGAGACAGGAATTGATATTCATCCAGGAGCTTCTATTGGAAAATATTTTTTTATTGACCATGGAACTGGTATTGTAATAGGAGAAACAGCTATAATTGGTGATTATGTAAAGATATATCAAGGAGTTACACTTGGTGCCTTATCTACAAGAGGGGGTCAAAAGCTATCAGGAAAGAAAAGACATCCAACTATTGAAGATAATGTAACCATATATTCTGGTGCTACTGTTCTAGGAGGCGATACTGTAATAGGTCATGATACAGTGATTGGAGGAAATGCTTTTATTACTACCTCTATTCCAGCTAATACTAGAGTAAGTATTAAAAATCAAGAACTAGAATATAAACAAGGAAATAAAGAAAAAGGGAAAACTAGTGAGGTATTACAAAGTGATGAGTGGTACTATATTATCTAATTATACAAATATAGCACAAAGTAAGAAACAATTAATAGGTAGCAATCTATTAATAAAACAACTAAATAATAAAATTGCAAAAATAAGACCTAAACTCAATCTAAAATGAGTTTAGGTCTTTAAATTTATTTACTAAATAATATTAATTGAAATCAGCTAATTTATAGTTTCTTCCATTATTATTATCCCAAGCATTTGCTTCCTTATAGTTGAAAACAAATTGAGCAGGACTATCTATATATCCTGAAAGAGTCCAAAGTTCTTTTCCATTACCTAAAGATTTTACATAAGTTGCTTTATCTGAATCTATCCAACTTCCATCCCAAGTTTGATGATGCATAACTATTGTTTTGTGGTAAGAGTTATTGCTTACTATTATGTTAGCTGTATATTTGCAAACACCATAAGAAGTTCTATAAACATTGTTTCCAGAGTGAACATAAGTAGTAACAAAATCTACATTAACATCTTGAACTTTTATAGTTTGATTGTAATATCCTTGATTTTGAGCATAAGTTGGAGCTCCATGATAAGTAGCAGCTGAAGCTGGAACTGCAGCAAATAATGCA
>ONGV01000202.1 GCA_900317445.1 uncultured Eubacteriales bacterium
ATAAGATTTAAATTTTAAATTTAAATAAATAATAAAAATATTTAGGAGGGGTTTTTAAATGCTTAAAAACTTAAGAAACAAATTAAATGAAAAGAAAAATAAAAAAGGATTTACTCTTATTGAGTTAATCATCGTTATTGCAATTATTGCAATACTAGCTGCTTTATTACTACCAAAATTAGGTGCTGTTAAGGAAAATTCAAACAAAACTGCTGATATTGCAACTGCAAAGACAATAGCAGATGCTGCAATTACACTTTATGCTGATGACAAGATATCTTCATTAGATCCTACTAAAAATATAGCTACTGCTGCTTCTGGAGATGAACAAAAAGTAAAAGATTATTTACAATCAACTCCAAAAGTAAAATCTAAGTCAACTGGTATTGATGGTTTCTATGCAGAATTAACAACAAGTGGAGTTGTAACTGTATATGGTAAAACAAATAAGGCAGTACAAATATATCCAAGTGCAGATGCCGTATTTGATCACAAATAATATTTAAAAATATAATATTTATTTAAATAAAGTGTAAAGTCACTATGGCTTTGCACTTTATCTCTAATTAAGGATAATTATAGATAAAAAAACACAAATTCAGACAAAGAGGGTGACGAGAATGCCAGGAAAAGTTGATATTACCAAGTTAAAGAAAAAAGGAAGCTCAGGTGTATCAAGTTTAAAGGATAAGATGGCTAATGGAAAGGCAGCTTATTTAGGAAAGGGTAAAACTGAAAAACCAAGAAATGTTGTAGTATTTGAAATTGGTTCAAAACATATAAAGATAGTAGAAGGAAAATATTCAAAGGATAAACTTTCTATATATAAAATGGGGCAAGTTGAAACTCCAATGGCTTCAATAGAAGATGGTGCTATAATTGATGAAAGAGCATTAGTTAATGCATTACAAGTAGCTATAAATCAACTTGGAATAAAATCAAAGGATGCTGTAGTTACTAGTAATTCAACTTCAATAATAGATAGAGAAATAATAATACCAGCTGTTGATGAATCTGAAATGGAATCAGTAATAAAATATGAAATACAACAATATTTACCTATTAACTTAGATGAATATATAGTTGAATATGTAGTTATAGATAAACTTGTAGATAGTGAAGGACCAAAGCTTAAAGTAAATGTAATTTCTTACCCTAAAGATATAGTAAATGGATATTATAAATTAATAAAATCTTTAGGCTTAAATCCATATGTTTTAGATGTTACTTATAATTCATTAAAGAAGATAGTCAATCATACAGGAATGATAAAAAATGGTGGACAAGTAACTGGTACTGTTGCTTTTGTTGATATGGGAGCAACATCTATTAATGTAACAATATTTAAGAGAGGTCAACTAGATTTTACAAGAATAATAAAATCAGGTGGAGAAACAATAGATCAAGCATTAAGTAGTAGACTGGATATGTCAATAAAATCAACAGAATCTATGAAAATGGATAAGGGTAACTTATTAGATATTCAAGATGATGATGAAGTAAATGTAATAATTAAAGAAACTGTTGATGAAATGATAGGTGAATTAGAACAAATTCTACAATTTGCAAGCAATAAAAATGGTGAAAATGTAGATGAAGTTGTTATATATGGTGGAGCTTCTAAACTTAGAGGTCTAGATGTATATATGCAAAGAAAACTACTTAAGAGCATAAAGAGAGTATTTACATTAGAACGTATAGATATGTCTACATCAGCCATGCCAAAAGAACCAATAGGTGAATATTTAAATGCTATAGGTGCTGTAATAAGACAAAGTCAAGATGTAAACTTTTTATCTATGTATCAAGGTAAAAATGGAGAAACTGTTGCAAAGGGTGGAAAGATAAAAGAAAATAATACACCACTTTATATATTTATGGGAGTAGTTGGAGCTGTTATTGTTGGAACTTTCCTATGGAATACAATAAATATAAAAATACAAGAAAGTAAAATAACAAGCATAGAAGAAAAGATGGCAGATCCAGAATTCCAAAAACAATTAGCAATATCACAAGATTTAGATAGAAAAATAACAAGTGTATTACAATATACTTCTCAAGTAGAAGCAATAACAAAAGTAGTTAATAGTAGAAAAGTAATACAAACAGCAATATTAGATGATGTAAAAGATGCAACTCCAGATGGAATAGTATATACAAATTATAATATATCAAATACAGAAGTTACAATTAATGCAGTATCAAATAGTTTAGATTCAATTGCAGAAATGGAACATAATTTAAGAGAATTAGATAGAACTCAAGATGTTCATATAGGAAATATATCTGGTGATGGTTCCTTTACATTTGATGTGAAAGTTAGTATAAAGGCGGTGGACACAAATGAAGATAAGTAATAGAGAAAAAACTTTATTGTGTATAGTAGGAAGCGTTGCAATTGCAGTTTTATATTATAACTTTATTTTTACTCCACAATCAGAAAAATTAGAACAAAAGAAAACTGAAAGAGCTAATATAGAACAAAAATATGAAAATGCTTTAGCAGAAATAAAAACTATAGATCAAAGAACAAAAGAGTTAGGAGAATATAAAGAAAAAGCAGAAGAAATAGCAAAAAATTATTATCCAGAAATAATTCAAGAAAAATTAATAAAAGAAGTAAAAGAACTTATGGAGAAGAATAATTTAAAAGGTGATTATTCATGGCAAGAAAGAAATGCTAATCAATTAGAAAATCTTACTCCTGCAATTTTAAATTTACCAGAAAGTAGTGTTAAGGCATTAGCTGATGTGGTTAAGTCAAATTTAGGAGATGATACTTCTAAAAAGGATAATAATACATCAAATAATAAAATAGCTACAGATAATAATGGCAATACTACTAGTACAGAAACAGACACTGCAACAGCTGAAACAACAAATAATACAACAAATGCAAGTTCTTCTGAAGATGGTGGTGTAGCAACACCAGTACAAATGGTATTAGCAATTAACTTTAAAGGTAATTATGATTCTTTACATTCATTTATAAAGGATATTGAGGAATATGGTAGAGTAGTAGTTTCAAGTGCCTTATCTACAAATTGGAGTTCAGCAACAGATCTTGAGGGAACAATTAATGTCGAATTCTATTCAGTACCTAAAATAAATGATGATGATAATGAGTATTTAGACTGGAAATAATTAATAAAAAGTGGTAAAATATCATAAAGGAGATAGTAATTATTGTAAGTTAAAGTCGACACTTTATGTTTAGATGATAAGGTGGTGAAAAAGTTTATGAAAAAAAACAAAAAAAATAAAAGTGGGTATACTCTTTTAGAAGTAATCTTAAGTGTTGCTTTAATAGCATTATTGCTTGTTCCAATTACAAATATTATTATGGCATCAATGAAATCTAGTAATAAAGCAGGAATAAAGCAGGAAGGATCGGGAGTAGGACAAAGAGTATTAGAAGAGTTACAAAACTATGAAAATTTGGATATTACTAAGAATCAATTAACATTGTTAAGTGGAAATACTTTAAATCAAACTCCAGGAGGAACTTTAGACGAAGCTGAATATACAGGAATTATACAAGATGGAAATAAACAATATGATGTAAAACTTACCGTAAAAAGAAATAATGACTTTACAAATTATATAACAGCAACAAATACAGCAGCAGTAACTAAAAGCGATGATGAATATACTTGTAAAATTACATTTAAAAAAGATGGAGCCTATAATGAAATAGAAATGACAGATGGTATTTCTACTAAATCAGCATCTTTAAATGGCAAAACTAAATTGTTATTAGATTTAGCTGAAGGTAGTGGAATGGTAACTTTAACTTTGGAAGATTATTCAGGTAACCATTTTAATAGCTCATTAATATATGGTATGGAGATTTCTCAATCTGAAAAGATTAATAAAAAAGCAATAAAAGTAGTAATTGAAGATAGTTTTGATGTTGATATGCCTATAATATTAAATAATGGTATAGCTGGTTTGAAATTTGATATTGTTAAATCAAAAGAAGCAAAAGGCAGTATAACCATATCAAGTTCTACAAAGAAAAAAGTAGAAATTGCAAAACCAGAGGATACAACAACTGCAAATACAGTTACAGCTAAAACTGAAACATTTACAACAAGACAAAATATAAAAACAAATAACAATACAGAAAAAATGGGCGATATGTATAACATAACAGTTCAAATAAGTAACAATGGAGAAGAAATATTTAAAAGTGAAGTAAGTAATAATATGGAAAATTAATTACATTTCAATATTAAAAAATTGGATGGTGATAAAAGTGAAGAGGGGATTAAAAAAGAAAGGCTCAAGTTTAGTAGCTGTATTGGTAATTTGTTCTATAATTCTTGTTACTGCATCAACAATGATAGGAGTTGCAACAGCAGATGTTAGGATGAGAATAAATCAAAGCAAAAAACTTGAAAACATGTATAAGTCTGATTCGGGAATTGAAGTAGTACAAAATATTTTGGCAAAAGATTCAACTATAGCTATTGAAAAGGCTAAATTAAAAGCCCAAGAAGTAGTTGCACCTAATGGTGCTCTTGGAGGTGCTGTTGGAGAAAGAAGCGACAGTGAATTGTATGATGAAATAAATAAAGAATTTAAAATTGAATTCATACATTATTTAATTGATTCTATAGGAGAAAATAATATAAATACTTCATCCACTATAGATATTACAAGCGATTCTAACCACTTTAATAATAATACTCAAAAAATAGGGGAACTTGCTAATGGTCTATATGATTCAAGACTTATTTATAGTATTTTAAGTGGAAGTTATATATCAGAATCTAATGCTTCAAGCACTACATTTGAAAATGCTTTTAAAAATATAACTAAACCTGAAATAACTATAGAATCAGCAAAATATGATGGTTCAGAAAAAAAGATTTCATTAGTTATAAACTCAAAATTTGAAGATAAATCTGCAAAAGATTCAAGTAAAAAGGTTTCTAATAAAAAGGAAATACAAGTTAAGTTTGAAATTGTTGCACCTGAATATTCAGAAATAATAAATAGAAATAATGAATTAGGAACAGAAACAATTTCTTCACCATATTCTAATTTAATAGCAGCAGATGGAAATTTATATATAAATTCTACAACTGAAGCTAGTGGAGATATGTGGGTACAAGGAAATGCTAAGACAGCTATAGCAAAAAATCCAGGATATGCTTTTTCAAAATATAATGGTGGAGTTATTATAGCTAATGGTAAAAATTTAACAACATCTACTTATGAGATAGGAGAACAAACTAAAAATAGTAATATATATACTGCAAATACATTTACTATGACTAATAATTCAACTGTAGATTTAGCAGGAAATATATACTCTGGAAACACATATATAGGACCAACTAAAGTTGGAGATGATTTATCATCAAATAAGAGTACATTAACTTTAAAAGATATGACAACTTATAATGATTTAGCAGTTAATTCATTAGGTTCTGAAATAAAAATGGATAATTATTATGGTGTAAATTATGGAACTAATGAAAATGAAGAAAAGACAAGAAAATCTAGTTGTATTCTTATAAATAATTATAATTCTGATAGTAAATTAACAATAAAGAATAATGCTTATATAATGGGTGTTGCATATATAGCTACAGGAAAAAATGATGGAAATGAAGCTGAAGCTTATCAAACTGGAGAATCTGTTGCTGTAAAAGGAAATTATAAGGTTTATCAAGAGGTTTTACCAGGATATGAAGATAAGGTTACACTAAAATATTACGATCCAGTACAATTAGTTTATAGTATTGATGGAGACACTTCAGTAGCAAAAAAGAAAGATTATTTTAACAAATATTACAAGGAAAAGAAACTTGGAGATTATAAAAAAGGTGGAGTTTCAATAGGAACAATATATTCAACAGGAGCTTACGTATCAAATAATAATACAACTGAAGGAAAAGTTGAAACAGCTAAGACAAAAGTAAGTGATAAACAAAACGAATATGCTCAAAAAGTATTTGCAATGAATACTAATGTATCAGCACCATATTCAGAAGGAAAAGTTAAAGTTACAGTAGCTGGTGAAGGTAATATTATTAAATTTAATGACATTGAAGAAAGTGTTGTTTCAAAGAGTGAAGTAGCTGTTAAAAATGGTGATTCTTCATATGATGCATGGAGATATGTATTATCAAAAAATCCAGATGAAACTGTTGTTATAGGAAAAAATAAAATATCTATAGTAACAAGAGACAGTAATAATGTAGAAAATACTATAGCTGAATTTGCAAATAAAAATGCAGGAAATGTAGAAGCAGTAATAATTGCAAAAGGAAATGTAGAATTAGAATCTGGAGTAAACTTTACTGGAACAATTTTAACAGGTGGAGATGTTACTGTTAAAGAAGGAAATGAAACTACAAAGATAACTTATGATGCTCAATTAGTAGCACAAATAATTAACTCAAATAAGTTAAGTAAATATATTGATACTACTAATGCAATTCCAGTAGGAACTGTAACTGTAAATACTGGTGATAAAATATCTATAGATTCTAGTGAAAGCAATGGCTATAATGTGTTAGATGTAGTTAAGAAGGGACTTTGGAAACAAATAAAATAAGTAAGGATGATAAGTAATGAGTAAAGACAAAAAAAATATTAAAAAAAGAAACAAAGGCTTTACTTTAGTAGAAATAATTATTGCTTTAGCAATAGCAGCTATGATTATGGCAGCAATGTATTCTTTCTTTACACAATCTACTAAAACTTCTGTTAGTGCAGAGGTTAAATCTGAATTACAAGAAGATGCAGAAAAAATACAAACTGAATTAGTTAGGATTGGAACACAAAGTAAAATGTTACATTCACTTGTTACAAGTACAGGAAATATTTATTTAGCAACTGATTTTTCTTATGCTTTATTGACTGAGACTGCAACTGTAAATGGTAATGATGTAGGAAAAGCTATAAGTGTTAGTAATATAGTTCTTGAGCATCCTAATGGATATGGTTATTCTTTTGATTTAAATGGTAATGAACTAACTTTTTCTGATCCAACAACACCAGCAGCAGGCACAGTATTATCAAAAAATGTTAAGAGTTTTAAAATAAGACCTATTGATATTAATAA
>ONGV01000201.1 GCA_900317445.1 uncultured Eubacteriales bacterium
AAACAAACTAGAAACTGCTTCATTGTATTCTCTTAATTTTTGTGCCTTTTTTATTTTCTTTGCATATTTTTTATTATCTGAGAATATATAAATCATGTATCCCCATAATTCTTTCATTCTAAATATGGCATTCTTTTCTTCTTTAAATAATTCTATATAGTTATTTAAAATTTCATCATGGAATTCTTTTAATACTTTTTTATCTATAAAAGTACCTTCTTTTATTTCACCTATCAAGCCAGGGTTTGCAAGTATTCCTCTTCCTAGCATTACTTTTCTTACTTTTGGAAATTCCTTGACTAAATTATTATAATTATTAGCAGTAAAAATATCACCATTATAGCATACTTCAGCCTTGCTTAATGATAATGTATCTTTAAACACATCTAAATTAGGTTTGTTTCCATAAAAATCATTTCGAGTTCTTGGATGAATTATTAATTCTTCTAAAGGATATTTATTATATATTTTTATAAGTTCATAAAATTCATCAGAGCTATCTTTTCCTATTCTTGTTTTTATTGAAATTTTCATATTGTTAAGGGTAAATATTTCTTCTAAAAACCTATCAAGCTCATCTCTTAAAGCTAAAAAGCCTGCCCCTCTATTTTTTGAAACCACAGTACCAGAAGGACAACCTAAATTTAAATTTACTTCATTATATCCTAATTGTTCTAATCTTTTAGATGTTACAATAAAATCTTCTGAATCATTAGTAAGTATTTGAGGTACTATATTCATATTTTTATTATTTTCAGGCAAAACATCTCTTAATTCTTTAGTTTTAAGGCTTTTGCTTTTATTTGCAACTATAAATGGTGTAAAATATTTATCTATGTTATGAAAAAACTTTTCATAAGCATTTCTATATATATAACCTGTTATTCCTTCCATTGGTGCTAAATAATATTTCATAAAATACTCCTTTTCTTTATAAATTTTCTTAAGACATTATATCATAAAAAAATTTTAACCTTTTACTCTATTTTTTGATATAATAATACAAGAAAATATGTAAAGGAGGACGAAAATATTGAATATAATTATTTGTTTAGATGATAACAATGGAATGATGTTTAATAAAAGAAGACAAAGTCAAGATAAGATTTTAAGAGAGTCTCTAAAAGAGCTTGTTAAAGATAAAACTCTTTTTATGAATGAATATTCTTATAAGCTTTATAAAGATATTGATGATGGAAACATTATTGTATCAGAAAATTATCTTGATGAATGTGAAAATGATGATTTTTGCTTAGTAGAAGATAAAACATTAAGTAATTATATAGAAAAGATAAATAATATAATTATCTATAAATGGAACAGAACTTATCCAACAGATTTATACTTTGATATAAATGTACAAAATGAAAAGTGGGAATTAATTGAAAGCGAAGAATTTCAAGGTTCATCCCACGAAAAAATAACTAAAGAAATATATAGGAGAAAATAGCAATGAAAAATAATTTTAAAAATTCAATAATTATGTTTATAGGAGCATTTCTATGTTTAACAGGATTTATAGGTTGTAACATAGATACAAGTACTTCTAATAATTCAAATAATACTAATGAAAGTGTAACTGAAAATAATAACTCTGATTCTTCAAATAGCTATGTTGCATCTTCAAAAGATAATAGTGCAACACTTGATAATATTCCAGAGTATTCTGGTAATGCTTATGTTGCAATAAATGATAATAAACCTAATTTTTCAGAATCAGATTTTTCAACAAATTCTTGGGAAAAATATTCCCCATTAGATGATTTAGGAAGATGTGGAGTTGCCTTTGCAAATGTTGGGACAGACTTAATGCCTACTGATAATAGAGGGGACATTGCATCTGTTAAACCAACAGGATGGCATTCAGTAAAATATGATATTGTTGATGGTAAATACTTATATAATAGATGTCACTTAATTGGATATCAACTAACAGCAGAAAATGCTAATAAAAATAACTTAATTACTGGAACAAAATATTTAAATGTTACTGGTATGCTTCCTTTTGAAAATATGGTTGCAGACTATGTTAAAGAAACAAATAACCATGTTTTATATAGAGTAACACCAATATTTGAAGGAAATGACCTTGTTGCAAAGGGAGTTCAAATGGAAGCAAAATCTGTAGAAGATAATGGTGAAGGTATTGAATTTAATGTGTTTGTTTATAATGTACAACCTGGAATTACAATAGACTATGCAACAGGTGATAGTGGATTAGATGGACAAGCAATAACTAATGAAGGTGCTTCAAGCAATCAAAATAGTGCTTCTGAAGGAAATAATGGAACATCTTCTGAAAATAATAATACTCAAGAAAATCAATCTCAATCATCAGCTAAGACAGGTGTAATAAGAGGAAATTCAAAATCAAAAATTTATCATTGCCCAGGTCAAAGTAGCTATGAAAACATGGCAGATTCAAAATATCTTGTAACCTTTGACTCAGAAGATGAAGCAATAGCAGCTGGATATAGAAAAGCTCAAAAATAATACTATAAACCCTAAGGTCTAAGCGAGAGAATCTTTCTCTCGCTTAATAATTTTAAGTAACTTTATAGAAGTGTGTCTATTTCATCATTATTTTCTAATAAATTCTTAATTATCTTAATTCCTTTTTCAAATTCTTCATTACTTTTTGCTGATGTAACTGCTATACGAACTGCATTAATTAGCTTTCTCCCCCCTACTGCAAATCTTTCAGAAGAATATACCTTTACTCCAAATTTTTTAGCACAAAGTTCAAAACTTTTTCCTGTAAAATATTCTGGAAGGATAAGCCACCTAAATGGACATTGTTCTTCTCCTAATACCTTATAGTCACTTAAATATTTATTAAAAATTTTATTTCTATCTTTAATTTGTTTCTTTCTTATGCTAATTATTTTTTCTAAATCCCTTGAATTAATTATTCTTGATGCCATTTCTACTAAAAGTGGAGATACTGCAATATTAATATTATATAATGCAGTTTTTATTTTTTCATAATATGCTTTAGGAGAATAAATATAAGACAGCCTTAATCCTGGAGCTATTGTTTTAGAAAGACTTGATATATATATTGTATTTTCTTTTGCATATTCTGCTATTGGTATAGATTTTTCATTTTTAAGCATTGAATTTATAGCATCTTCTATTACTATTAAGTCAAAAGACTTTGCTACTTCTGCAATATCTCTTCTACCTTTATCTGAAATTGAATGAGTTGTTGGATTGCTATAATCTGGTATTAAATATAGTCCCTTAATTTTTTCATTTTTGCAAGCATATATTAATCCTTCCTTAGTTATCTCATTGTTCTCTTCATCAATAGGGATTACTTGTATCCCTAACATCTTTGCTATGGTCTTTAACCCTGGATAAATAAACTTATTTGTACCAATTTTATCTCCACTTTTAAATAATGAAGCTAAAACTGCAGTTATTCCATTTTGACCTCCTGCTGAAAATAGATAAAACATCTGGAAGTATAGCTCCCATCTCTATTATCT
Organism: uncultured Eubacteriales bacterium; assembly: GCA_900317445.1. Lineage (GTDB taxonomy): Bacteria > Bacillota > Clostridia > Clostridiales > Clostridiaceae > Clostridium. Next base: position 3,492 of record ONGV01000201.1, read on the forward strand.
TTTCATTATTATTTTCTAAAAGAATTACTGTATTTATATCTGCATCTGAAGAAACAAATGTACCACTTCCAATAGAAGAACTTAATAACCCTTTTTCCATTACAAGCTTAATACTTCTTGATACTGTACTTAAATTAATATCTAAAAAATCTGCTAGTTCTCTTTGTGGTGGAAGCTTAGTACCTGGTT
>ONGV01000260.1 GCA_900317445.1 uncultured Eubacteriales bacterium
AACATATGTGAAGAAAAAGCTTATAAGGCTTTAGAAGAAGCTATAAAGCATTCAGTTAAAAATATCAAAAAATTAAAGGGAAGAACACTAATTGCAGCTGATGTTTCTGCCTCTATGAATTGTCCTATAAGCTATAGAAGTAATATAAGATGTTCTGAAATTGCAGTTGTAATGCTTGCTATAGCAAATTATATATGTGAAGATGCAATAACTGTAACATTTGATGATAGTTTAGTATTATATGATTTAGATAAAAGTAAAGGAATACTAAAAAATGCAGAATCAATATATGTTGGAGGTGGCTGGACTGACCTTACTCTTCCTATAAAATATATATTAAATCAAAAGATTAAGGTAGACAGAATAATAATGCTATCAGATAATGAAATAAATGCAGGATACTCAAGAACATGCCAAGCTTGGGTAGATAAATATAGAAAAGATATAAATCCAGATTTGTGGATTCATGCTATAGATATGCAAGGCTATGGAACACAGCAGTTCATTGGAGAAAAAACAAATATTTTAGCAGGTTGGAGTGAAAAGGTTTTAGATTTTATTCCAAGAGTAGAAGAGGGGTTAGGCTCTCTTAAAGATGAAATAGAAAACTATTATTTTAAAGAAGATTATTGTAAAAGTATCACACAATAAATAGTATTGTGACATTTAATAAAAGGATGTGAATTTAATGAAAATAGTAAAGGGAGAATATAGTGAAGCAATTATTTTTACAGATGATATAGAAGAAGAGGCAACAGAACAGATAAAAGAGCTATGTAGCCAACCCTTTGCTAAGGGTTGTAAAATAAGGATAATGCCAGATACCCATGCAGGAAAAAGTTGTGTTATAGGTTTTACTGCTGATTTAAAGGATAAGGTTATTCCAAATATTGTAGGAGTTGATATTGGTTGTGGTATGCTTACAATATTTTTAGGTAAAGAGGATTTTCATTTAGAAAAGCTTGATGAAGTAATAAAAAAGTATGTTCCTTCTGGTAAAAATGTTCATGAAGGAAGAATGATAAGATATGAAAAGTTACAAGAACTTTATTGTTATAGAAGCCTTAAAAATTCAAAAAGATTAGAAAGAAGTATTGGAACCTTAGGTGGAGGAAACCATTTTATAGAAGTAGATAAAGATAAAGATAAAGACAATAATAAATATTTAGTAATTCATTCTGGAAGTAGAAATTTAGGAACTCAAGTTGCAGAATATTATCAAAATCTTGCTGTAGATTTATGTAGTGGTAAGGAAGATTATTATATAAGAAGGGATGAAATAATAGATACCTTTAAAAAAGCAGGTAGAAGAAAGGAAATTCAAAAGGAATTAAAAAAATTAAAGGCAGAATATGAGGAAAAGTTTCCAAATTATCCAAAGGAATTATGTTTTTTAACAGGAAAGTATAGAGACGAATATTTACATGATATGAATATATGTCAAGAATATGCTGTGTTAAATAGAAATACAATGGCAGATATTATATTAAAAAGAATGTTTAATAAATCCTTTAGTGACTACGAATCCTTTAATACAACCCATAATTATATAAACTTTAAAGATAATATAATAAGAAAGGGAAGTGTATCTGCCTATAAGGGAGAAAAGCTATTAATTCCAATAAATATGAGAGATGGAAGCCTTATATGTATAGGAAAAGGAAATGAAAACTGGAACTATTCAGCTCCACATGGTGCAGGAAGACTTATGAGCAGAACAAAGGCAAAGGAAGTTTTAACCTTAGATGAGTTTAAAGAATCTATGGAAGGTATATTTACCTCTTCTATAAGTGAAAACACTTTAGATGAAGCTCCTATGGTATATAAGCCTATGGAAGAAATTATAAATAATATAGAAGATACAGTAGAAATTTTAGAGATAATAAAACCTATTTATAATTTTAAAGCTCAGGAATAAGTTTTAATAAGAAATTATTTTAAATTTTAGCTATTTGAGGATATAATATATTTTGATAATTGAAATAGGAGGAAAAAATATAAATGGAGCTATTTCATGAATATAAAAATAAATATTTTCATTTAGTATTTACTATATTATCTTTAGCAAAGGAAGGTATTACTGAAGAGGAGATAATAAAATTAATACAGGAAAATGGGTATAATGATTATGAATTTATTGATAAAAATAGGTCAACTTTTAGGGAAATGATTTTAAATAAATGTTTAAATGAAGAAAATAATCTTAATTTATTAAAAGAAAAAGATGGAAAATATTATCCTATAATAGAGAAAGAAGGAGAAAACCCTTTAAAAGTTAGATTTACTTCTTTAGAAAAACAATGGCTTAAGGATTTAATAGAAAATGAAAAAGGAAAAATTCTTTTAGGGGAGGAAATTGTAAATAAGCTTAAAGAAAATTTAAAGGATGTAGAGAATTTAAGCTATAAAAATATTCATATAACAAATAAAACTTTATTAGAAGAAAGTACAGAAGATAAGGATTTTAGAGAAAAGTTTTTTACGATTTTAAGGGGAATATTAGAAAGTAAGGCTATAATTTATACTAACATAGATAGAAATGGAAATGTATATAAAAATCAAAGGGCTATTCCAATTAGAATAGAGTATTCTTTAAGGGATGAAAAATTTAGAGTCTCTTTTTATTCAATAGAGGAAAAAAGACCTGTTATGACAGTAATGGATAATTTAACAAAGGTGTCTTTAGGGGATAAAGTATCAAGAAAAGATATATTTTCAAAAATTAAAAATAAATATGTAGATAAACCTATAATTCTTCAGGTAAAGGATGAAAGAAGTGCTATGGAAAGATTTTTTATGAGTTTTTCTTCCTATGAAAGATATGCAAGGGTTATAGAAAAGGATGTTTATGAAATAGAACTTTATTATTATAGCTTTCAAGAAGAAGAGATAATAAGAAAAATTATTTCCTTAGGGCCTTATGTTAGGGTAAAATCCCCTGAAAATATTGTAAAGACAATAATAGAAAGAATAACTTGTGCTTATAATCTTTCACTATAAAAAAATTATATTTATATATTAAAGAAGAAAATAATTAAATAAAGGGAGAGAGAAAAAATTTGTTTTCTGAGTTTATTAAACATTATGATAACATAAGGGAAATATTAAGGGATGTATTTTTATATGGCTGTTTTTCAAGGGAAGCTTTAGAAGAGAAAAATGGTAAAAGTACAAGAAAACTTAAATATGAAATAGGGAGAATACAACAATACATAGGGGATGATTTTATAAAGGAAGAAAGGGATGGAAGACTTAAACTTTTAAATTTAAGTTATGATTCTCTTTCAAATACAAAAAACTTTTTAGTTGAAACTTATTTTAGTAAAAGTTTTACAAAAACTGATTTAATTCTTTATTATTATATTCTTATGGTATTAAATTATAATAATAAATTAATGTGTTTTAGTGAAATAGAAGACTTTTTAATTGATAAGGAGCTTATAAAATATGACAATATAAGTGGAAAAACTATAGAAAGAAAGATAAAGGAATTAAATAAGGAAATGGATATTATTTCTTGTGAAAAACAGGGAAGAAATAATATGTATAAAATAGCAAAGGATATTTTAAAGGATTTTACAAATGAAGAGGTAAAAATTCTTTATTATGTTTCAAGTTTATATAAAAATATTATTATACCTAATATGGCAGGTTACTATTTTTCCTTAAGTTTATTTGATTATTTATATTTTGAAAGAAATATAAATATAGAAAATAAGGATTTATTTCAATATAAAGATCTTCATTTTCACCCAGTAATAGAAGAAGAAATATTATGTAAGCTTTTAAATGCAATAAATGAGGAAAAAAGAATAAATTTAGAAAGTAATATAAAAAGCACTAGAAAAAATAGATATGTAGAGGAAGTTTTAAAGCCTTATAAAATAAGATATGACAGCAATTGTGGAAGATATTATCTAATTTCTTTTAATAAAAATAACAGATGTGTTGTTTCAAGACTTGATAGAATAAAAGATGTTAAGGTTTTAAAAGAAGGTTTTAAAAGAGAAAGTTTAGAAGAACTTTATAAAGAAACTATGGAAAAAAGTTGGTCAAGCGTTCCTAAAAATTATAAGGGAGAACATGAAATATTAGAACTTGAAGTTATAATAAAAAATGAAAAGGAAAAATATATTTTAAATAAAATAAAAAGTGAAATAGGAGAAGCTGAAATAATAGAAGGGGAAAAGGGCTTTAAAATTTTAAAGAAAGTAAATGATTGCTATGAGATGATACCTTGGCTTAGAAGCTATGCAGGAAATGTAAAAATAATATCACCCTCCTGGCTTAAAAAGAAGTTAAAATCAGATTGGAAGGTCATGCTTGAAAGTTATAAAAATTAAGTAAAAATTTTAGTAAAAAATATAAAAAACTATTTACTATTTTGAAATAAAGTTATATATTTTATATGGAATATTTAACTTTATTTTTTTATAAAAAATTTAATAATGGAGGAAAATAGAGTATGACTAATGATATGACAGTTGGAAAACCAGCTAAATTAATTCTTGCCTTTTCAATTCCTATGCTTGTTGGAAATATATTTCAGCAGTTTTATAGTATGGTTGATACTATAGTTGTTGGAAGATTCATAGGAGTACAAGCTTTAGCTGCAGTGGGTGCAACCGGTGCCATGTCCTTTTTAGTTTTAGGATTTATTCAAGGGTTAACTAATGGTTTTGCAGTTATTATAGCCCAAAAGTTTGGAGCTAATAATGAAAAGGGAGTAAAAAGGTCTGTGGCTATGTCTTTTTATTTAAGTATAGCAAGTACAATAGTAATTACAGCCATAAGCCTTATTTTTGCAATGCCCCTTTTAAGGATTATGAAAACTCCAAAGGATATAATAAATGATTCTTTTAAGTATATTGCTATAATTTATGGAGGAACTTTAGTTGTTATATTTTATAACTTATTTGCATCTATACTAAGAGCCTTAGGTGATAGTAAAACCCCTTTATATTTTTTAATTTTATCATCAGTAATAAATGTAATTTTAGATATTGTATTAGTAGTATATATACCTTTAGGAGTAAAGGGAACAGCTATAGCAACAGTAGTATCTCAAGGAATTTCTTGTGTTTTATGTTATGTTTATATGAAGAAAAAATTCCCTATATTAAAATTATCTAAAAAAGATTGGAGATTAGATATAGCCCTTATTAGAAGACTTTTAAATATAGGAGTTCCAGCAGCTGTACAATATTCTATAATTGCCATAGGAATTATGATTCTTCAAGTTGCAATTAATGGTCTTGGCTCAACTGTAGTTGCCTCTTATACAGCAGCTTCAAAGGTTGAACAACTTGTAACCCAACCTGCTGCAACCTTTGGAACAGCAATGGCAACTTATGCAGCTCAAAATCTTGGAGCTAAAAAGATAGAAAGAATAAAAGAGGGAGTTAAAAAGTGCGTAATTATATCAACTATAATAAATGTAGCAGCTGGAATGATTTTAGTTTTATTTGGAAGAAGTTTTACAAAACTTTTTGTATCAGCAGATAAAGTTCATGTTATAGAATATGCACAACAATATTTAAATACAATTTCAGTATTTTTATGGATTTTAGGTTTATTATTTATTTATAGAAACACAATTCAAGGAATAGGAAATGCCTCTGTACCAATGATGGCAGGAATTGCAGAGTTAGTTATGAGAACAATTGCTGCAGTAGGCTTATCTGCTTTAGTTGGATATACAGGAATATGTTTTGCAAGTCCAATAGCATGGATTGGCTCAACTGTAATACTTATAAGTTCTTATTATGTAATTATGAAAAAACTTATAAAAAAACATGAAACAGAAGTTTCTTCTTTAGAAGCTTGTTAATAACCATTGCTATTAAATTATCATCTTTTCTAGCACTTTTTCAAATTTGTAGTAATATATTCTTGATGGTTATTACATAAACCACCCTTTCGTTTGTAATTTTGATTTGGTAGATTCATTTTACAATGAAAAGGGTGGTTTTTCTATTATATTTTTTAAAATTTTTATTAAATATAAAAGCAGCTGCAAGAGCTTTCTTATTTTGTGACCACCCTTTTCTTATGCTGTTTTTGTCATTTTAATTAAAAGGGAGTTAATTTATATAAATTTGTAATTATTTCAGTTAAATTAACTAAATAAAATCATTGACTAAAAAATAAAGTGAGATATAATAAAAGTATAAATTGACTGTTAGTCAATTTAGAAGGAGTTTTATTTAAGGAAAAATGACAGAAAAAAAAAGCAAAGTTACAAATAAGAAAAAACAAAAAGAATTTGAGTTGTATTCTGCAGCTTATGAATTATTTACAACTAAAGGTATTAACAAAACAGTTATTGATGATATAGTAAAAAAAGCAGGGGTTGCTAAGGGTACATTTTACCTTTATTTTAAAGACAAATATGATATATTTCATAAACTAGTTTTAAATAAAAGTAATGAACTTATAAAAAAAGCTATTTTAGAAACTAAAGAGCAAAAGATAGAAGAATTTGAAGATAAGATTTTATATTTTATTGCATATATAATAAAATATTTTAAAGAAAATCCTCTTCTTCTTAAACTTATTAATAAAAACTTTTCCTGGGGAGTATATAGAAAGGCTATAATGAAGCCAGAGCAGTATGCAGAAGTTCAAGATGCTGTTAAATTTTTCATTGATGGTCTTATTGAAAGAGGAGCAGGAAGAGAAGAAGCTAATATAACATTATTTATGATGATAGAACTTATAAGCAGTGTATGTTATAGTGCAATAATACTAGAAGAGCCAGCAACAATTGATGAAATTACTCCTATTTTATATGAGAAGGTTCTTTTATTAATGAATTGCAAATAAATTTTTATAATAAAAGAACTTTAAAAGTAGGAGCTTAAAAAATGATAGAAGTTAAAAATAAAAATGGAAGCAAGACTAAAGTAGAATTAAAAAAGTTAGATTTATCTTATATAGATAAAATAATGAAATTACAAGAAGAAGTAGTAGAAGGACTTGAAAATAAAGATGTTTACTATCCATCTAGTAAAGAAGAATTTGAAAAAATAATTAAAGAACTTGGAGAGATAATAGGTTATGTTACCTTAGATAATGAACTTATATCCCTTGGAGTTTACTGTAAGTTTGGCTTAGATAAAGAAAACTATGGATATGATATAGATTTAAAAGGTAATGAACTTTTAAAGGTTGGACATATTGAATCAACAATTGTTAAAAAAGAATATAGAGGAAACAATCTTCAAAAAGCTATGTGCCTAAAGCTAGAAGAAATAGGAAAAAATAAAGGAAGCAAAATAATGATGGCAACAGCCTCTCCTTATAACCCTTATAGCGTAAATACATTTAAAAGTCTTGGATATGAAATTGTAAAAGACAAAATAAAATATTCAGGATTAAGAAGATATGTTTTTATGAAAAATATATAAATTTTAATCACTAGCCTTCTTATTTTAAATATTATAAATAAGGAGGTTTTTTTATGGACTTTATGAATTTTATTATAGAAAAATGCCTTATTTTAATTCCTGCACTATATATCCTTGGCTGCATACTAAAAAAAGCAGGATTTATAAAAGACAAATATATCCCAATAATTCTACTACCCTTAGGAATCTTAGGAGCAATAGCAATTAACGGCATATCCATAGAATCAACAATCCAAGGAATCCTAGTAACAGGAGCCACAGTTTACAGCAACCAAGTCTGTAAACAAATAAAAAAAGACAAACCAAAAGAAAACAACAACACCTAATAAAAAAGCAAAAAATCTAACTAAATTTGCTTAATTTAAAACTTTGGAGTTCTTATTTTATGAGGTAGTGACTTGGAGCCTATAGGGCGGAACAACTAAATAACATAAGAACTCCAAAGTTTAATAAGCAAATTTATTTTCTTTTATTTGCTACTTCTATGTTTATTTTTCTTTTTCCTATTTTTTGTCCTATACATTTTGTCATTACTTTGTTTAGTATATCATTATCTACAGTAACAAAGGAGAATTTATCAAGTATATCAACTTTATTTATTTTCTTTCCAGATACATTAGCTTTTTCTATTATGAATTTAACTAACGTTTTTGGTGTTAAGCCGTCTCTTTTTCCAATTGAGAAAAATAGTCTTACATCATCACCCTTTGGAGCTTCAAGCTTATCTTTTTCATATTTAAAGCTCATTTCTTTATCAAATTGCATTTTAAGTAATGCAGATATTACATCTAAAGGATTGTTTTCTTCGCAAAGTTTTGTTGCAATGGAAGAATAGTTTTCAAAGTTTCCTTCTTCAATTACTTTATTGACTTCTTCTAATTTAATATTAGATTTAGCAGCTAATATTTGTTTTACTGATGGAACAGACATTTTGGTCATTGTTCCTTTAGTAACATTTTTTATTTGTCTAAGCATAGAGTTTTCTCTTGGAGTTATAAAAGAGTAGGCGGTACCTTCTTTATTTGCTCTTCCACATCTTCCTATTCTATGAACATAGCTTTCTACATCTTGAGTTAAGTCATAGTTAATTACATGAGTAATTCCATCAACGTCTATACCTCTTGCTGCAACATCTGTAGCAACTAAATAGCTTAATGAACCTTCTTTAAATCTTTTTAAAGTTCTCATTCTATGAAGCTGAGACATATCTCCATGCATACCTTCAACTACATAATTTCTAGCTTGAAGACCTTCTACAAGTTCATCAACACCTTTTTTTGTTTTACAAAATATTATGGCTGCATTAGGAGTATCAAAATCTAAAACTCTGCAAAGAGCTTCAAATTTGTTTTTATGATTTACTTCAAAATAAATTTGCTTTATCTTTGAAACAGTCATAGAAACCTTTTTAATGTTTACTATTTTTGAATCTTTTTTCATGTAGTTTTTAGCAAGCTTTCTTATTTGGTCTGGCATAGTAGCAGAAAATAAAAGAGTTTGTCTTTCCTTTGGAAGTTCTTTTATTACTGTTTCAATATCATCAATAAATCCCATATTAAGCATTTCATCAGCTTCATCAAGAACTAAAGACTGTACATTTGAAAGCTTAAGAGCATTTCTTCTTATAAGGTCTAAAACCCTTCCAGGAGTTCCTACAACAATATCAATGCCTTTGTTTAATTCACGAATTTGCTTTTGTATAGAATCTCCACCATATATAGGAAGTATAGAAATTTTTTCATATTTTGAAAGCTTAATTAATTCTTCATATATTTGAATAGCAAGTTCTCTTGTTGGAGTTAATATAATTGAGCTTACATTTGAACTTTTTTTCATATTATTAAGTATTGAACAACCAAAAGCAGCTGTTTTACCAGTACCAGTTTGTGCTTGCCCTATAAGGTCATATCCTTCTATAGCAAGAGGAATTGCTTCTGCTTGAATTTGAGATGGATGTTCATATCCTAAGTCATTAATTGCTTTAAGTATAGATTTCTTTAAATTTAAATCTTCAAATTTTATATTTTCCATGCAATGTTCCCTTCATTATATATTTTTATTTTATTAAATAATTTTACAGTTTTTTTTAAAAACAGTTAGTGAAAATAATATATAATTCTTCACTAACTGTATAAGTATAAACTAATAATAAAAATAATGCAAAGATTATTTGAAAAAATATTATTAAAGTTTAAATTTAATTATTTTTCCATGGAGCAGCATCAGATGGCATTCTCCAATCACCTCTAGGAGATAAGGAAATACTTCCAACTTTAGGGCCATCAGGAAGAGCACTTCTTTTAAATTGTTGAGTAAAAAATCTCCACATAAATTTATCAAGCCATTTTTTAATTTCCTCTTCACTA
>ONGV01000199.1 GCA_900317445.1 uncultured Eubacteriales bacterium
AAAGAAAAGCCTGATTTAATAAAAAAATGCATGGCAACTTGGAAAGAAAAGTTACCTGATTATGAAATTAAAGAATGGAATGAAAATAATTTTGATATAAAATCAAGTGACTTTGCATATAATGCATATAAAAACAAGAAATGGGCATTTGTAGCAGATTATTGTAGAATAAGTGTCTTACTAAATGAAGGCGGAATATATTTAGATACAGACATGGAAGTAATAAAAAGTTTTGATGCGCTTTTAAATAATGAAGCTTTTGCAGGAGTTGAATTAGTAAAAGATAATGAATTTGAAATTAATGCTGCTATTTGGGGTTGTAAAAAAGGAGACAAATTTTTAGAAAAAATATTAAATTATTATGATAATTTAAATTTTAATGATTATACTGATAATTTATTTGATTTAGCAATTCCTAAAATAATAACTATGTTAGCTAAAAAAGAAGGTTATACAGGAAATAATTTTCCAGAAAAATTAAGTAATGGCACAATGATATATTCAAAAGAAAGTTTTTATCCTAAAAATAAATCTTGGGCAGTTCCTACAATTACAGAAAATACATATACTATACATCATTATGAAGGTTCTTGGAGAAGTCCAATTCAAATTTATAGAAGTAAATTAAAGAATGTATTAATTAAAATATTTGGATATGAAAGAGTAGAAAAAATTGTTGGAAAGATAAAGAAAAAATAAAGGTGAAAGAAAGATATGGTTAGTATTATAATACCTGTTTATAATGTTGAAGAATATATAGAAGAATGTTTAGAAAGTATTTTAGCTCAAACTTATAAAGATATAGAGTTATTAGTAGTTGATGATGGTTCTACAGATAATAGCCTTGGATTAATAAGAGGCTATGAGAATAAATTTAAAAAAATAAGGATATTTACACAACAAAATAAGGGAGTTTCAGAAGCAAGAAACTTAGCTCTTAATTATGCAAGTGGAGAATTTGTATTATATATAGATCCAGATGATTTTTTAGAACCTATTATGATAGAAAAAATGGTAAATAAAGCTGAAAAATATAATTCAGATATTACTATATGTGGATATTATTTATATTATTCTAAAGATAATGCTAATAATAAAATTTTTACATATGGAATAAATGAGAGTAAAAGTTTATCTTCTTTAGAAGTAATAGATATGATGTTAAACTATAAACTGCAAGGACAATTATGGAATAAATTATTTAAAAAAGAGCTTCTTATAAATAATAATTTTAAATTTGAACCAGGACGATATATTCAAGATATATTTCCCGTTTTTAAGGCAGTATTAAAAAGTAACAATATTATTTTTGTAGATGAACCTTTATATTATTATAGACAGAGAATGTCTTCTACTGTAAATAAAAAAAGCAAAAAATTAGCTGAAGATTATTTTCATGCAATGTATTCTATAATGAATTACATAAAAGAAGAAAATGTGAAAGTTAATAAAGATAGTTATGTAGCCTTTAGAACTATAGTTTTATCAAATTTTATTGCAATGTATACAAATTATAAAAAGGATAATGTATATAAGGACTTTTATAATTCTGAATTTAAAAAATTAGATATAAAAATCAATGAATTTATAAGTATAAATAATATTCCTCTTAAAGATAAGCTTAGAGTGGTGTTATGGAAAATACGAATATTTAATTTTATTAAAAATTTAAAAAATAAATAAATTTTTAATAAAAGTTAAAAGTCAAGGATATTTTAAAGTATCTTTGACTTTTTTTAAAATTATTGTTTTAAATTTAATATTTTTTATAAATATATTGAAAAAAAATCAAAAAAAGTTTATTATATAACTGAATGATAGTAAATTTCCGAAAAATTCATATTTTAATAAAATTATAAATATTAAAATATGAAACATAAAGAAAACGCTATCAAAGAAGTTTATTTTTTATAAATAAAAGGGGGATTTTAAATGAAACTAAAGAAATTAACAAAGCTAATTACATCAGTAACAGTTTTGGCTAGCATGTTTGGTAGTACATTTGCAAGCGCAGCAACTATACCAAGTCAATCTGGTGATTCATCTTCTACTTCTAACTCAAATGAAAACGTATTAAAAGTTAAGATGGATGATAATGGTGAATTAAGCTATTCAGCTCCAAAGGGTGGATCTTATGGAGATGTTACTTATGATCAAAACAGAACATTCTCTTGGGATAATGCAAGTGTGTACTTTGTTGTAACAGATAGATTTGTTAATGGAGATACTAGTAATGACCATTCTTATGGAAGAGGTTTAGATAAGAATGGAAGTCCAATAGCAAATTATCAAAACAAAGAAGGTTATTTCCATGGTGGAGATTTAAAAGGTTTAACTAGTAAAATAGAAGATGGATATTTTGATAATTTAGGAGTAAATGCAATATGGTTAACAGCACCTTACGAACAAATTCATGGTGCATTATCAGCAGGTGGATTTAAGCATTATGCTTATCATGGATATTATGTTTTAGACTATACTGAAGTTGATTCTAATATGGGTACTGCTCAAGATTTAGAAAATTTCATAGATACAGCTCATGAACATGGTATAAGAGTTGTGTTTGATATAGTTATGAACCATGCTGGTTATGCAAATCCAAAGGATGCAGATGAATTTGGGTATGGTAAGTTAGCTTCTAACTGGAAAGAAATTTACTATGATTGGTCAGAAAGTCAATATAAATGGTACAACGATTATGTTGCAGAAGCTTCTCAAAACGGTTCTCAAGGTATGATGGATGCACAAAATGGAGATTGGGAAACTAACTGGTGGGGTTCTAAATGGGTAAGAATGACACAAGGCAGATTTACAGCATACTCTAATCAAGCACCAGAAGCATCAGGAGTTGAAACTTGTGTAGATGGATTGCCAGACTTTGTTACAGAGGGAACTACAGACCCAGGAATGCCAAGTATCTTAAAGAAAAAATGGAGTTCATCAAAGTTAGCTCAAGAAGAACAAGAATTAAATGAATTCTGTCAAAACTATGGTATGTCAAAATGTGTTACAACATACATAGTAAAATGGCTTACTGATTGGGTAAGAGAATATGGTGTAGACGGATTTAGATGTGATACAGCTAAGCACGTAAATGTTTCTGAATGGGGCAAATTAAAGAAGGCTGGTGTACAAGCTCTTAAGGAATGGAGACAAAATAATCCTGATAAGCCAGGTGCTCAATGGACAGATGATTTCTGGATGACAGGAGAACACTGGGATCATGGTGTAGGTAATGATTCTTACTATACAACAGGTGGATTTGATTCAATGATTAACTTCTCTTTCCAAGGAAATGAAAATAAGAGTGGTTCAGCATTAGAGGGAACATATTCAAGTTATGCAAGTCAAATTAATAGTGATCCTACATTTAATGTATTAAGCTATATTTCATCTCATGATACAGCATTAGGTGCTAGAAGTGCTAATGCAGGTACAGCATTATTACTTACACCTGGTGGAGTTCAAATTTATTATGGTGATGAATCAGGAAGACAAGGTGATGGAACAAGTGATAAGCAACCAACACGTAGTAATATGAACTGGGATTCAATGAATAATTCTATTCTTTCAAATTGGCAAAAGGTTGGACAATTTAGAAGTAATCACTTAGCAGTAGGTGCAGGTAGTCATACTCAAATATCAGCTTCACCTTATACTTTTAGCAGAGTTTACAGTAAAAATGGTGTAGAAGATAAAGTTGTAATATCTCTTCCAGGAAAAGCAGGTCCATGTACAGTATCAGTTGGAGATGTATTTAATGATGGAGATGGAGTAAGAGATTACTATACTGGACAAGAATATGTAGTAAGTGGTGGAACTGTAGCAGTAACAGCTGGAGAAAATGGAGTTATTCTTTTAGAATCAACAGGAGTAAGTAAGCCATCAGTTGGAGCAAATCCAGGTTCTAAAAAGATATACCAAGCAGAAACTATTACTTTAAATTCTAGTAATGGTGTAACAGGATACTATTCAATAGATGGTGGAGCTAAAACTAAATTCTCTAATGGAGACACTATTACAGTAGGAGAAGGTTTATCAGTAGGAGAAAGCACAACTTTAGAAGTAAGTGGTACATCATCAGAAGGAAGTGTAGATACTAAGACATATACTTATACAATGGCAGAGAAGCCTAAGAATGATATTCTTATAAAAGCTAAAAGTAGCAGTTGGTCATCAGCACCTAATATTTATGTTTATGAAAACAGTACAGCAGAAACAACTATAGGACCAGCATGGCCAGGAACTGCTATGACTAAAGAAGGTGACTGGTATGTATATAGATATGAACCAGGTGAAGCAGCAGGAGATGATTATTCAGTAAGAGTAATCTTTAATGGAACATGGGGTCAAGAACCAGGAGCACAACAACCAGGATATGTTGTTAAGGGTGGAATGCAATATGATAATGGAACTTGGTCAACAATAGAAGATGAAACTCCAGTAGAAGGAACTGTAATAGTTAAATATGTAGATGAAGATGGAAATTCAATAGCAACACAAACAACAAAAACTGGAGAAGTAGGAACATCTTATAGTACTTCAGCAAAAACAATAGATGGATATACTTTAAAGACAACACCATCAAATGCATCAGGAAAATTTACATCAGGAACAACAACAGTAACTTATGTATACTCTAAAAATAATGATGTATCTAAAGGAACAGTAATAGTTAAATATGTAGATGAAAATGGAAATGAAATAGCTTCTTCAATAACAAAAACAGGAGAAGTAGGAACAAGCTATACAACAACAGCAAAGACAATAAATGGATATACTTTAAAAACAACACCATCAAATGCATCAGGTCAATATAAAGATGGAACAATAACAGTAACTTATGTTTACAAGAAAGTAGTTGTTTCAAATATTAATGTAAGTAGTTTTACAGTAGATAAACAATCACCACAAGTAAGTGGAACACAAGTAAAATTAACAGCAAAAGCAACTGGTGGAAGTGGAACACTACAATATAAATTCTTAGTAAAAGATAATGCAACAGGAAATTGGGCAGTATTAAGAAATTATGCAACATCAAATACATATACATGGACAACAAAAGCAACAGGAAACAAAACATTATATGTAGATGTAAAAGATGCAAATGGAACAGTTGTAAGAAAATCAATGAGCTATACTATTACAGCATCAGCACCAACTGTAGTTATTTTTAAGACAGATAAACAATCACCTCAAGTAAGTGGATCAAAGATTGTATTAATGGCAGGTGCAAGTGGAACAGGAGTATTACAATATAAATTCCTAGTAAAAGATAATACAACAGGAAATTGGTCAGTAATAAGAGATTACTCAACATTAAATAGTTGTACATGGTTAGCAAGCAAAGCAGGTAATAAGACATTATATGTAGATGTAAAAGATGGAAATGGAAAAGTAACAAGAAAGTCAATGACTTATACAGTAAAGGCAGCTGCTCCAGTAGTAAGTAACTTTACAGCAAGTAAGCAATCACCACAAGTAAGTGGAACAAAAGTTACATTAACAGCAAAAGCAACAGGAACAGGAACATTACAATATAAATTCTTAATAAAAGATAATGCAACAGGAAACTGGGCAGTATTAAAAGATTATGGAACATCAAACACATATACATGGACAACAAAAGCAACAGGAAGTAAAACATTATATGTAGATGTAAAAGATAGTAATGGACAAGTAACAAGAAAATCTATGTCTTATACAGTAAAATAATATATAAAAAGCTTTAATTAAAAAATATTTTATGCAGTATTGAGATTAAACTAATAATACTGCATAAAATTTTTATAATAGGGGGAAAGTATAAATGAAGACAATGTCAAAAAAACTTATGAGCATTGCAACAACTGTAGCAGTTTCAGCAAGTATTTTAAGTAGTTTTGTTAGTGTAAATGCGGCAACGGTAAACGAAGAAAATATAGTTGAAAAAGCAACAGCTGCTGAGACCGCAGGAATTTATTCAACAAATGGCAAAGGTTTTGGTAAGAAAAAAACAATTTCAATTGATGGTGATTTTTCTGATTGGTCAGAAGATATGTTAATTGCCCAAGGAGCTGCTTGTGATACTGCAACAAGATTTAAAGGTGTATGGGAAAACTGGGTTATGGATAGTTACTCATTATATGGAGCTTGGGATGATGAGAACTTATATGTTGCATGGCAAAATGTTAATACTTATGATACTTTTTGGGAACAAGATGGAAATGGACCATTATCTGATAAAGGTAAATGTGGAGATGCACCAGTTTTTATAGCAATTGATACTGGAAAAGGTAATGCTATGACTGGACGTATGCAAGATGGTAAAGGTATTTGGGGAGTTGATGTAGAATTTCAAACTAGAGTAGATAACATTTTAGCTATTCATAGTGATCTTACAGGAACATCAGGATTGTTTAAAGCTGATTCTTCAGGAGCAAGTAGTTATGCAGCAGCAGATGGATTACTTTTTGATTTTAAAGGACAAGGAATAGAAGTAAAAGTAATTGATGATTGTTTCCCAAGTGAAATTATGGGTGTATGGAATCCCGGAGATGAAAATGATAAAGCTTCTTATGATTTAAGTAGCAACTGGGTTGACCTAAAGACAACAACATTAGGAGTTAGACCACACAATACTAAATATGATACATTCTATGAAATGAAAATTCCTTTTAGCGCATTAGGTATAACAAAGGAAGATGTTGAAAGTAACGGAGTAGGTGTTATGCAAGTCATTTCTAGAGGAGAATCTGGAATGGACTGTGTACCACATGATCCATCTATGTTAGATAATACTTATGGAAACTATTCAGCTGAACCATCTAATAGCCATGAAAAAGATGATAAGGATATTATTACAGTACCATTAGCTAAAGTAGGTAATGGCGGAGGAGTAACTCCACCACCAGTAACAAAGGGAACAGTAAATGTTAAATATGTAGATGAAGATGGAAATGAAATAGCTACTTCAAAAACAATGACAGGAAATGTAGGAGATAGTTATACAACTAGTGCAGTAAGTGTTAGTGGATATACTTTAAAGACAACACCAAGTAATGCAAGTGGAACATATAAGAGTGGAACAACAACAGTAACTTATGTATATTCTAAAAATAGTGTTGTTGATAAAGGAACAGTAAATGTTAAATATGTAGATGAGGATGGAAATGAAATAGCTTCTTCAATAACAAAAACAGGAGAAGTAGGAACAAGTTATACAACATCTGCA
>ONGV01000096.1 GCA_900317445.1 uncultured Eubacteriales bacterium
ATTTGATTCTAAATTTAGTGGAGTTTCTCCATTCCAAAACTTTTCCACAGTTTTTGTTCTATTATCTACATCTTCTCCACGTTCATAAACAACTGGGTTATATCCATGTTTTGCTAATGTTAAAGCTGCAAACAATCCTGCTGGTCCAAGACCTATAACTACAGGTCTTGATTTCATTTCTTTTGTACCATAAACAAACTTTTCTTTAACTTCTTCCTCTAATTTTATATCCTTATCTTTAAGCCTTTGAACAAGATTTTTTTCATTTTTACACTTAACTTCTACTATGTAATTAAATTTAATATCATGCTTTTTTCTTGCATCAATACTTTCTTTTAATATTTTAAATTCTTCTATTTCTTTTTTATCTATCTTTAGTTTTTTACTAACCTTTTTTTCAAGAAGCTTCATAGGTTCATCAAGCTTTAATGTTATATTATTTATTCTTATACTCATATTTATTTACCACTCTTTTCTTATATTAAGTATTATTATTTTAACACAAAGTAAAAAAGTGTGAAATTATTAATAACCCACACTTTAATCTATCTTAACCTTAAAACAAATATTTTTTACTGTTTTAAGGTTAAATTTACAGTTACTGAACCTGTATTATTTACAATACTTATATTGTTTGTTTCATTTAAAAATGTTGCAGTCCAATTAATAGAATTTTCTCCTTCTGTTGATAATTCTTTAACTGAAGCTTCTACCTTTATATCATCCTTTGTAATCTTTTCTACATTAGCTTTTGTTCCTTTTATTTGAATATTTACTGTTTGTGTTGGATAATCATAGTCATATTTTGTTGTATCTTCTTCTGTATAACTTATTTTTACTCCTTCTATAGTTTTAGTTATTTGTTCATTATTAGTATTTTCAGATGTATTGTTCTCTTTTACATTATAATTTAAAATGACAAATGTATCATTACTTTCAACTTTAATGCCCTCTGGAATAACTAAATTTAATGTTATTTCTTTATTTTCTGTTATGTTTGATAAATATACTGGTTCTGTTTCTATGTTTTCTATTTTTCCAACATCATCTACATCTCCTGATATAATTATTTTATCTATAGATTGTTCTTCTGAATCTTTACTTATTCCATTAGGCAATGAGCCTTGGTAATTAATTTTTATTGGAACTTCTTTTTGCTTTTTTACTTTCATTGAATATGTTGCTTTTTCAGTTGAAATTTCTATTCCATCAACTTTATCACCATTTGCATCTACTGCTTTTAAATTAAATGTCTTAGAAAAATTTCTTGATATATTATTTGCACTTCCATCAAGAACCACTTCATTTACTTTATCTATAAAACTTGCTGGCCCTGATATTGTAACTTTTTGTGGAGATATTTCAGATGAAACTTCTGATATTCCATTTTCAAATGTTGTATCTATTTTAGATGATATATTCATATCTTTTTCTTCTAAATTTTCTAGCACAACCTTTATAGTTAAATTGCCCGTATTTTTAATATTTATTCCTTCTGGATAATCTACAACTTTAACTGGTATATTATTTACTCCACTTTTTAATGCATATGCACTTAAATCAACTTTAAGATTAAAATCTTCTTTTGATATAGAATAAACTTCTTTTGATGGTCCTTCTATTCTTAAATTTACTTGAAATATTTGATCTGGTAATAATACTAATTTAGATTCTGAAAGTGCAGATTCATTTTCAAGAATAACACTTATATTCTTTAGTTCTAATGATCTATTCACATTTTCAACATTGGATATATATACCCACAATGAAAATGATAATAATATACATACCATTATAGTAATTATTTTTTCTTTCCTTTTATCCATGTCATCACCTTCTCACTAGCGGTTTTAACCTTTTTCCCATCTCTTTTTTCCATTATTTTTAATAATATGGATTTTAATTTTTCTTTGTCATAATTTCTTGTTAATCTCCCATTTACAGCTAATGATATTACTCCTGTTTCCTCTGAAACAACAATTACTAGTGCATCTGAATTCTCAGATAATCCTATGGCTGCTCTATGTCTTGTTCCTAATTTTTTATTTATAGAATTATTATTTGTTAATGGAAGTACACATCCTGCTGCATATATTCTTCCATTTTTTATAATTGTTGCTCCATCATGTAATGGAGTATTTACAACGAATATATTTTCAAGTAAGTTTGCACTTACCTCTGCATCTAATATAGTCCCTGATTCAAAAACATCTCCAAGACCAGTACCTTGTTCTATGGCTACAAGAGCTCCTGTCTTAGTCTCTGCTAAGTTTGACATGGCATTTACTATTTCTGTAATAACTTTAGTTCTTTCTTCTATTGTTTGGCTGTTGTGTATATCATCAAAAGTTGATCTTCCTATATGTTCTAAGGCTCTTCTTATTTCAGGTTGAAAAATTATTACAACAGCTAATACCCCTATTGTTATTGTTTTATTTAAAATAAAATAAAGCATATCTAACTTTAATAAGTAACTAATAGGAAAGAGAGCTATAATAAGAAGTATTCCTTTCAATAATTGTTCTGCTCTGGTTTCTTTTACCAACATATATCCTTTATAAAATATAAAGGCCACAACTAAAATATCTAATACTGACCAAATAGATATATTTTTAATAGAAGTTACTAAAAAATTTATAATATCTTGCACATATCTCACCTCACATTTCTTTATTTAAATTATACAACAAATTTATTCCTTTTGGCACAAAGCAAATATATATTAATCAAATTTTAATTTTTACCTACTAAAAAATTTTTGCATAATAAAAATTTTCTTGGTCATACTAGTTTTTGACTGGGTTAGAAATAGGAGGTTATACATGAAAAAATTTTTCAATCAATTTTTATTTTACTTAGTCTTAATTATTTTATTGTATCCAGCTTCACTTATTAAAGCTGATACTGCTTCCATTGAAGGAAATAACTATCTAGAAGGGCAAGAAAGTAATTACATAAATTCAGAGGAAGTTGTTCAGGTGTTCAACAGCAAACAAAAGCAGCTATATATTGTTCAATCTGACATAGACCTTATGGCAAAATTAGTATATGCAGAAAGTCGTGGTGAACCTTTTGAAGGAAAAGTAGCTGTTGCTTCTGTTGTTTTAAACAGAGTTATGAACTCCCAATTTCCAAACAGCATTAGAGAAGTAATTTTTCAAAAAAATGCTTTTTCTTGTGTAAAAAATAATGAAATCATAGCTAATCCAGATCAAGATTGTTATAATGCTGTTTATGAAGCAATAAAAGGTGTAGACCCAACAAACAATGCTATATTTTTTTATAACCCAAAAATATCTACTTGTTCTTGGATGAAATCTACAGAAAAAACCGATGTTAAAACAATTGGAAATCATGTTTTTTTCAAAAGCTAATTTAGAGGGCTTTTATGCCCTCTTCTCTTAACTTATTCAAACATTCCTTTTTTAATAGGAATTTTATTTTTAACAACTTGAATTCCTTTTGCATAAACATCTTCTATATCAAGACTTTCTTTATTTATAAGAACAAAATCAGCTGTTTTTCCAGCTTTTATTTCTCCTTTATCTTCAAGTTTTAAAATTTTTGCTACATTTGAAGTTATTGTACTTAAAGCAATTTCTATAGGTATTCCTTTATTTAAAATTGCTTTTTTAACCTCTCCATATAATGACTTAACATTACAAATCTTTAGTCCTATAAGCTCTCTTTTTTCATTAAAATTAGGCATACTTCCATTTCCGTCAGAAGAAAATGTAATATGACTTATAGGTAAATTCATATCTACTATTTTTTTTAAAGCTTCACTTGCTGTTAATTCTCCTTCTTCTAAAAATTCTTCATCACTACTTGTTGTAAAATCAACATATCCACCTTCTTTTATATACTCAACTCCCATATTAAATAAATTTTCTGTTCTATTTACATGGGTTGGTAAAAGCTGTGTTGGTGGAATCTCTGTATTTTTTATAAGTGAAAATAACATATCCATCCTTCTTGCACCACCACCAATATGAACATTAACAACTCCAGACTTTCCAGATAAAAGTCCTCCTACCCTTCCTTGAGATACTAAATTAACAAATGAATCATAGGTAGGTTGTGAGCTTCGATGGTCAGATAGTGCTATTTCACCAACACCTATTACATTATTTAATAACATTAAATCCTCTTTTATGCTACTTGTAACTGTTTTTACAGGAACACTATAAGAACCTGTATAACAATATGCAGATATACCATTTAGTTCTAATTCTTTTACCTTTGCTATTAATGTTTTTATATTTCTGCACACATCATCTGTTCCAATACATCCAACAACAGAAGTTATTCCAGCTCTAGTTAAATCAGTAAACTTTATTTCTGGTGTTCTTGTGTTAAAGCCTCCTTCTCCACCACCACCTAATATATGTACATGATTATCAATAAATCCTGGAAACATAAGCTTTCCTTCACAATTTATTTTATTTATCTTAATGGTATCTGAATTTAAATCTAAATTATCATATAATCCTTCAAATTTATCTTCTAAAATTAATACACTCTTTATTCCTTTATCTTCTGGTGCATATACATGGACATTTTCTAGAATAGTAACCAATATAACACTTCCTTTTTAATGTTTTATATTTGTTACTTTTTCCAAAACCAAATAATAATATGTATATAATGTAAAAATTTTTATAAAAAAAGGAGCTATAAAATAGCCCCTAATTTTATTTAAATTATTCTATTCTTGTTCTAACATTATCTTTTTAGCTGGAAGAATTGATGTAGCACTCATTGAGAATTCATCTAATCCATATTCAACTAATGTTGGAATAGCTGTTTCATCTCCAGCCATTTCACCACACATTCCAACCCATTTACCTTGAGAATGTGCACCATCTATAGTCATCTTTATTAATCTTAATACTGCAGGATGCATTGGGTTATAAAGATATGATACTTTTTCACTCATTCTATCTGCTGCTAATGTATATTGAATTAAATCATTTGTTCCTATTGAGAAGAAATCAACTTCTTTAGCTAATTCATCTGCCATAACTGCAGCTGCTGGGATTTCAACCATTATACCCCATTGGATATTTTCTGAGTATTCTTTTCCTTCTGCTCTAAGTTCTGCCTTACATTCTTCAACAACTTCTTTAGCTTGACGGAATTCTTGTATTCCTGAAATCATTGGGAACATGACACAAAGCTTACCAAATACAGATGCTCTAAGTAATGCTCTTAATTGTACCTTAAATATTTCTTTTTTATCTAAGCAAAGTCTTATTGCTCTATATCCTAAGAATGGATTCATTTCTTGAGGTAATGGTAGGTAAGGAAGAGTTTTATCTCCACCAATATCAAGAGTTCTTATAACAACTTGCTTTCCTTCCATTTTTTCCAAAACAAATTTATAGCTTTCAAATTGTTCTTCTTCAGTTGGAGCACTTTCTCTATCCATGTATAAGAATTCAGTTCTAAATAATCCTACTCCATCTCCACCATTTGCTATAACACCAAGTACATCTTCTGGCTTACCTATGTTTCCACAAACTTCTATTCTTCTACCTGATTTAGTAGTAGTTTTAACATCTATTAATTTCTTTAATTCTTCTTGTTCAGCTTGGAATTTTGCTTTCTTTTCAGTGTATTCTGCAATTACTTCTTCTGAAGGATTTATTATTACATCTCCAGTTATACCATCAACAATTACCTTATCTCCAGTTTTAACAGAAGTAGTTATGTCTCCAAGTCCTAGTACTGCAGGAATTTCTAATGTTCTAGCCATAATAGCAGCATGAGAAGTTCTTCCTCCAATATCTGTTATAAATCCAACAACTTTGCTTCTATCTAATTGTGCTGTATCTGATGGTGTTAAATCATGTGCTACAACTATTGTATTTTCTTCTGTTATAGCAAAAGCGTCTCCACCTTTACCTGCTAAATTTGAAATTATTCTCTTTGAAACGTCTTTTATATCTGCTGCTCTTTCTCTCATATAAGCATCTTCCATTGCATCAAAAATTGATACAAACATATCTGTAACAGATTGAACCGCTTTCATTGAGTTAGTGCTGTTAGATTCTATTTCCATTTGCATTGCACCAGTAAATTCTGGGTCATCTAATAATGTTATATGTGCTTCAAAAACTTGAGCTTTTTCTGCTCCCATTTCTGTTAATGCCTTTTCTTTTATTTTTTCTAATTGTCCTCTTGAAGCATCAAGTGCCTTTTGTAATTTTGCCTTTTCTCCTTCTATATCAGAAATTTTTTCATCTGTTATAACTATTTCCTCATTAACTTGTAAAAAAACTTTTCCTATTGCATAGCCCTTTGAGGCTGCTATTCCCTTTTTCATAATTTTTCCTCCTAAATTATTTATAGAATATTGTTTTTCTGTCATTTTTTTCTTTTAAAATTCTTTTAATACTTACACTATTTTAATTTTATCATACATATATCAAAATGTTAATATATTTTAGTTAATTTAAACTAAAATGTGTGTATTTTTTTATTTATTTTTATGACTTTTTACAACAAACTACAAACACCAAATATGCTTTTACATAGGAAGTATTATAAATATCTTAAACATATCTCCTTCACGTTGAACATTAACACTTCCTTCATGAAGTTCAATTATGCTTTTTGTTATTGCAAGACCTAATCCTGAACCTTCTATATTGGAATTTCTAGATTTATCTGCTCTTACAAACCTTTCAAATATTTCATTATCATCAAAGTCCATATCATAGTTGGCTATATTCTTAAAAGCTATTTTTACTCCTTTTTCTGTTTTTTCTACCTGAACATAAACTCTAGTTTTTTCTAGTGAATACTTTAGTGAATTAATTACTATATTTTCAATAGCACGAGAAATCATTTTTCCATCTAACTGCATTATTATTTCTTCATAATTACTTTCTACTTTAAATTCAATATCTTTATCTTCATATAAAAATGAATACTCCCCTATAGCTTGATGTATTAATGACATTATATCTATATTTTCTTTATTTAATTTCATCTTTCCACTATTGATTTTTGACATTTCAAAAAGGTCATCTATTAATATCTTTAGTTTTTTAGATTTTTTTTCTAATATAGAAAGATATTCTTTTTTTTCCTCTTCAGTTATATTATCTTGTTGAAGTATATTTACATAATTAATTATTGATGTAAGAGGAGTTCTTAAATCATGAGAAACATTTGATATTAGTTCTGTTTTTATTCTTTCATTTTTTAGTGTATCTTCAACAGCTAATTCATATCCTATTTTTAATTCTTTTATATTTTCTACTAGTTCAACTATTTCTTTTGATTCACCCTTAGGTAGTTCACATTCTAAGTTACCATGATTTATACATTCTAAAGCCTCTGTTACTTTTTTTACTTCTATTATTTTCTTTACATAATAGAAAAGTACTATAAGAGGACAAAGTATTAATAGTAAACTTCCTTTAAAAGGATACATAGTAAAAAAGTTTACTAATATATTCTTTTCACGTCCACCTTCTGCTATTAAATATAAATAGAAAATATAAAATATCACTAAAAATATTATAGTTATTATAATAATTTTTTTAGTTTCTTTATACTTTAGTGCATTGTTTACTATATATTTAATATTTTTCATAAACTTTGCATTAACCTTCTTTCCATTAAAAATTAATACCATAATAATTTTTAACATTAATAGTATTCCAATAATACCAATAAATATTATAAGTTTTAGAATTTTTACATTATCTAAATTATTATATCTACTTGAATCTGTATAATAATATTCTTCATAATAGCTTATAACATCATCTATTTCTATTAGTTTATCTTTTGATACTACTTCATTAAATTTTGTGCTATTGTCATAAAAAATATATATCCCTTTTTCTTCATATTTATTATTTATATATTGAATAACTTCATTTTTAGTATACTTATTTTTTGATAAATATATATCATTTGATATTATCTCATTTGTTCTTTTATCTCTAATAATAAAATATATATTTTTGGGAATAGTTATAAATCTTTCAGACTTATTTGTAATTGTAGTGTTTATAGTGTTAGAATTATACTTAAAATATGATTCTATTTCTTGTTTTTCTTTATCAGTTCCATAATAAATTTTTTTTAAGGAATTAGTTTTATCATATATAATTGCACTTGTAAGTGTAGCTTCATCTTTTAATTTTTCCTTATATACTTTTTCAGGATTTTTTACTTCTTTTATTAAATTAACTAAGTATGAAGTTGATTTTTGACTATTATATAGTTCATTAAAAAAATATCCACCAATAAATAATACAATTATAATTTCTATAAACCAAACTTCTGTAAAGTATTTTTTTATGCTATTTTTCAATTTTGTAGCCAATACCCCACACCACCTTGATATATTCTGGCTCTTTAGTATTTATTTCTATTTTTTCTCTTATTCTTCTTATGTGTACAGTTACTGTATTCTCACTTTTATAAAAATTCTCTTCCCATACCTTTTCATATATTTCTTTTATAGAAAAAGTTTTTCCTAAATTAGATGCAAGTAAATGTAAAATCTTATATTCTGTTGCTGTAGCTTTTACATCAACACCTCTTACAATTACCTTTTTAGCCACCTCATCTATAACTAAATCTCTAACCTTTATTATTCCATCTCCACCTATATTAAGTGGTTTATCATATCTTCTTAACTGTGATTTTACTCTTGCAACAAGCTCCATATTGTTAAATGGCTTTGTCATATAATCATCTGCACCAACATTTAGTCCTAATATTTTATCAGAATCTTCTCCCTTTGCTGATAGCATTATTATAGGAATATTTCTATTTTTTCTTATTTCAAGACATGTTTTTATTCCATCAAGCTTTGGCATCATTACATCTAAAATTATTAAATGTATGTTATTACTTTCTAATAATTCTAATGCTTCAACTCCATCTCCAGCTTTTATTATATTTAAATTTTCTCCTCTTAAATATATCTCTATAGCATCTCTTATTTCTTTTTCATCATCTACTACTAAAACATTAAACATAATGAATTCACTCCTTAGTTATTTATTAAATCTTGAAATTCTTTAAAATCCCTTACATTATCAAAATCTGATTCTGTTTTTGCTTCATTTTTTACAGCACTATCCATTGATATTGCTATTTTTAAATATTTAATTGTGTTTTCCACATCCCCTTTTCTACCATAAATAGAGGCCTTCCCATAATAGCTCCAAACATAATCTTCAACCTCTAAAGCTTTATCATACCATGTTAAAGCCTTATCATATTCTCCATAAAGTTCATAATTTAAAGCTTTATTAAACCTAGCATATCCAAATTTTGAATTTAATTCTAAAGCTTTATCTATATCTTTCATTCCCTCATTAAAATCACCATTATATGCCTTAGCTATTCCTCTTATATTATAAGCTTTGTAACTTTCTGGAAATTGGTTTATTATCTCATTAGCTTTTTCTATTGTTTTTTCATAATTTCCTTCATTAAAAAATAAATTTCTTGCTTCTTCATATAAAGATTCTTCTATTGTACTACTTTCTTCTTTATTAGTTTCTATATCACTATTTTCTTGAGACTTTATTATTTGTGAATTAGATTTATTTGATAAGTTTGATTCATCTTTTCTATTTTCCATACCATTAATTATTAATATAAGCACTACTAATATTACAAGCAAAATTAATATTATTTTCTTAGCTATTAAATTACCTGGTAATTCAATTCTAGATTTTTTCTTCATAAATTTCACCTCTTCTATTATTTATTATGATAAAGTTAAATATTTTTTTCAAGTTACATTATTATATGCAAAAAAATTATATCAAAAAATTTAGAGCATTTCTTAAATAATTTTTTATATTAAAACTAAAGCTGTGGCTTAAAAAAATTTTAATGCCACAGCTCCATTATTTTTATTTAAAATATACTTACTTTTGAGAATTTAGATATTCTTTCTTTCCAGTTTCATAAAGATTTGTTCCTTCACTATCTATAATAACAACTAAAGGCATATCTTTTACTTCTATTTTTCTTATAGCTTCTGCACCTAAATCTTCATAAGCTATTATTTCTGAGCTAACTATACTTTTTCCAATAAGTGCAGCAGCCCCTCCAATAGCTCCAAAGTAAACAGCTTTATTTCTTACAATAGCATCAATTACCTCTTGATTTCTTGCACCTTTTCCAATCATTCCTTTTAATCCTAAATCTAATAATCTTGGTGCATATGGATCCATTCTATAACTAGTTGTAGGTCCTGCAGAACCTATTACCATTCCTGGCTTAGCTGGGCTTGGACCAACATAATATATTACTTCATCTTTTATATTTATAGGCAATTCTTTTCCTTGGTCTAATAAATCTATAAGTCTTTTATGAGCTGCATCTCTTCCTGTATATAAAACACCAGATAATAAAACACTATCTCCAGCTTTTAAATTCTTAGTTTTTTCTTCTGTTAGTGGTGTTGTAAGCTTAATTTCCATAACAAAATTCCTCCTATAAAGTTATATCTTTATGTCTTGTAGCATGACAATTTATATTTACTGCTACTGGAAGACCTGCTATATGTGTTGGATAAGTTTCTATATTTAATCCTAATGCAGTAGTTCTTCCTCCAAAACCTTGTGGTCCTATACCAAGTTTATTTATCTTTTCTAATAATTCTTCTTCTAAATTCTTATAAAATTCATTTGAATTTCTAACATTTATAGGTCTAAGTAAAGCTTTTTTAGCTAAATATGCAGCCTTATCAAAAGTACCACCTATACCAACTCCAA
>ONGV01000069.1 GCA_900317445.1 uncultured Eubacteriales bacterium
TGCGTCATTACGAAGGATTCTTAAAATAGATTATAAGATGGAGATGATGATGCCCGTGAAGATTATACTATTAGGTCCTCCAGGAGCCGGAAAAGGAACACAGGCAAAATCAATTAGTAATAAATATTCTATACCTCATATTTCAACTGGTGATATTTTTAGAAAAAATATTTCTGAAAATACACCTCTTGGAATAGAAGCTAAGAGTTATATGGATAATGGGCAATTAGTTCCTGATGAAGTTACTATTAACATGGTAAAAGATAGACTTCAACAAGAAGATTGCAAACAAGGATATCTATTAGATGGTTTCCCAAGAACTGTAAGTCAAGCGGAAGCACTTCAAGATTTCTTGGATAGCAGAAATGAATCTCTTGATACAGCATTATTAATAGAAGTGCCAAGAGATTTTATTCTTGAAAGAATGACAGGAAGAAGGGTATGTCCATCATGTGGAGCAAGTTATCACATTAAATTTAATCCAGCAGCTAATGGAAAGTGTGAATTATGCGGTTCTGATGTTGTTCAAAGAAAAGATGATACAGAAGAAACAGTGAAAGAAAGACTTGATGTTTATGAAAAACAAACCCAGCCACTAATTGATTTCTATAAAGATAAAAATTTACTTTCAACAGTAGATGGAACTCAGGCAATAAATAAAGTTTTCGAAAGTATTTGCAAAGTATTGGGAAATAAGTAATGATTTTAATAAAAAAAGATTATGAAATTGACTGTATGAGGAAGTCTGGAAGAATTTTGGCTGAGACATTACTAGTGGTAGAAGAAAATATAAAACCTGGTATAACTACTTCAGAATTAGACAGGATAGCAGAAGAATTTATAACTAAGCAGGGAGCTAAGCCATCATTTAAAGGATTATATGGTTTTCCTTCTTCACTATGTATATCTGTAAATGAGCAAGTAGTTCATGGAATACCAGGAGCCTATAAATTAAAAGAGGGCGATATAATCAGTGTAGATTGTGGAGTACTTCTAAATGGATTCCATGGAGATGCAGCAAGAACTTTTCCGGTAGGAGAAGTATCACTAGAAGCACAGAGACTGATTGATGTTACAAGAAATTGCTTTTTTGAGGGAATTAAATTTGCTCAGGTTGGCAATAGATTAACAGATATTTCACATGAAATACAGAAATATGTAGAAGCTTCAGCTTTTTCAGTAGTTAGGGACTATGTTGGACACGGAATAGGAAGAAGTGTTCACGAAGAGCCGAATGTGCCAAATTTCGGTAGAGCAGGTAAAGGTCCAAAACTTGTAGAAGGTATGGTTTTAGCAATAGAACCTATGGTTAATGTAGGAACTCATAAAGTTAGAACACTCAAGGATGGGTGGACAGTGGTAACTAGAGATGGTAAGCTATCTGCACATTATGAAAATACCGTTGCAATTTTACCAGATGGACCAGAAATATTAACATTAATTAAATAGAAGTGGTGCTTAGTTATAAATTCGCATTAAAAGTATGTGATTTATACTAAGGTAATCATCGAGGTGAATAGTTTGCAAAACAATGACTTGATTGGAAAAATGGTATTGTCTAAGGCTGGAAGAGATAAAAATCATATGTATATAGTAATTGGTTCTTTAAATGATCAATATGTATTCTTATCTAATGGAAATACTAAATGCATAGACAATCCAAAAAAGAAAAAATTAAAGCATTTAGATTTTTATGATGGTATTGATGATGAAATCAAATCAGCTATAATAAATAGAGACAATGATATTGATTTAAAAATAAAAAGATTTCTAAAACTAAAAGGCATTGTTAAGGAGGGTTGATTACCTTATGTCAAAAGATGATGTTATAGAGATGCAAGGTACAGTACTAGAAGCATTACCTAATGCTACATTCCAAGTGGAATTAGAGAGTGGTCATGTTATTTTAGCACATATATCAGGAAAATTAAGAATGAATTTCATAAGAATTTTACCAGGAGATAAAGTAACAGTGGAACTTTCTCCATATGACTTATCAAAAGGTAGAATTACATGGAGAGCAAAATAAAGATAGCAAATGCTATCACTAACTAAAACAAGGAGGGTTAGCTATGAAAGTAAGACCATCAGTTAAGCCTATTTGCGATAAGTGTAAGATAATTAGAAGAAAAGGAAGAGTAATGGTTATCTGCGAAAATCCAAAGCACAAGCAAAAACAAGGCTAATATATTAAAAATAAATAAAAAAATATCATTAATATGCTGAAAAATTATTGACTTTTTTTAAAAAGTCACATATGATTATATAGGCAATAAATTAATAATTAGGTTTTAGGAGCGGCTGAAAGAAGGGGAAGACTCCTTCTTTACCTAAAATTTTATTATATACTTAAATAATATTGAATAACTTTAAAAGTACTTTGATTACCAGGAGGTGCAAAAATTAATGGCAAGAATAGCAGGTATTGACCTACCAAGAGAAAAAAGAGTTGAAATAGGTCTAACATATATATTCGGAATAGGATTAGCTACATCACAAAAGATTTTAGCTGAAACTGGAATAAATCCTGATACAAGAGTTAAAGATTTAACAGAAGATGAAGTTAATGCAATTAGAGATTATGTAAAAACTTTAAATGTTGAAGGTGATTTAAGAAGAGAGGTTGCTTTAAACATTAAGAGATTACAAGAAATAGGATGCTACAGAGGAATCAGACATAGAAAAGGTCTTCCAGTTAGAGGTCAAAAGACTAAGACTAATGCAAGAACTAGAAAAGGTCCTAAGAAGACTATAGCAAATAAGAAGAAGTAATAGGAGGATAGAAAATGGCAGCTCAAAAAGTTAAAAAGACTAGAAGAAGAAAAGAAAGAAAAAACGTTGAGCATGGTGCAGCACACATCAAGTCAACTTTCAACAACTCAATAGTTACTTTGACAGATGCAGTAGGAAATGCTTTATCTTGGTCAAGTGCAGGAGCTCTAGGATTTAGAGGTTCAAGAAAAAGTACTCCATATGCAGCTCAAATGGCAGCAGAAACAGCAGCTAAAGTAGCTATGGAACATGGATTAAAGAGTATAGAAGTATATGTTAAGGGTCCAGGTGCAGGTAGAGAAGCAGCAATAAGATCCTTACAAGCAGCAGGATTAGAAGTAACTTTAATAAAAGATGTTACTCCAATTCCACACAATGGATGCAGACCACCAAAGAGAAGAAGAGTTTAGTAATAATCATAAATAGGAGGTGTAATTAATGGCAAGATATACTGGAGCTACATGTAGATTATGTAGAAGAGAAGGTATGAAGTTATTCCTTAAAGGAGATAGATGTTATACAGGTAAATGTGCTTTTGATAGAAGAAGCTATGCACCAGGACAACATGGAGCAAACAAGAAAAAAATATCAAACTATGGTGTTCAATTAAGAGAAAAGCAAAAAGCTAAGAGAATATATGGAGTATTAGAAAGTCAATTCAGAACTTATTATGAAAAGGCTGAAAATATGAAAGGTATTACTGGTGAAAATTTACTTAAATTATTAGAAATGAGACTTGATAATGTTGTATTTAAATTAGGATACGGAGCATCAAGAAATGAGGCTAGACAATTAGTTACTCACGGACATTTCTTAGTAAATGGTAAAAAAGTTGATATTGCTTCTTACAAGGTTTCTGTAAATGATGTTATATCAGTTTCAGAAAAGAGCAGAGGAAGCGAAAAATTCAAGACATTTGCAGAAAATCCTAAGGCTTTACCAAAGTGGTTAGAAGCAAATGTAGAAAACTACGAAGGCAAAGTAGTTGCTGAACCAACAAGAGAAGACATTGATGTACCAGTTAATGAAACTCTTATCGTTGAGTTATACAGCAAGTAATATATTAGTATTTGTTTAGGGTATCAATTGGTATTGAGCAAATACAGAATCAGTTGCCCTCAAAATAAAGTTGCCATTTAAATAACAAGGAGGGTTTGTATGTTAGAAATTGAAAAGCCAATAATCGAGTGTGTAGAAACAAATGAAGATGGTACTTACGGTAAGTATGTAGTTGAGCCACTTGAAAGAGGATATGGAATTACTTTAGGTAATGCTCTTAGAAGAATTTTATTATCATCTTTACCAGGTGCTGCTACAACATCAGTAAAAATAGATGGAGTACTTCATGAATTCTCTACTGTTCCAGGAGTTAAAGAAGATGTTACTGAGTTAATTCTTAATGTAAAAGCTTTAGCTTTAAGAATGGAAGGTGAAGGTCCAAAAACTATCTATATAGATGCTAAAGGACCAGGAGTTGTTACAGGAGCTGATATAAAGACTGATGGCGATGTAGAAGTTGTTAATAAAGATTTACATATTGCAACTTTAGATGAAGACGGAAGACTTTATATGGAACTTACAGTTAACAAAGGAAGAGGATATGTTACTCAAAATAAGAATAAGAGTGATGAATTACCAATTTCTGCAATAGCTGTCGACTCAATATACACACCAGTTAAGAGAGTCAATTTTACAGTTGAAAATACAAGAGTAGGCCAAATTACTGACTATGATAAGTTAACTTTAGAAATTTGGACTGATGGAACTATAAAAATAGATGAAGCAATAAGCTTATCAGCAAAAATTCTTATAGAACATTTTAAATTATTTATGTCATTAACTGATAATACTAATGACGTAGAAATCATGATAGAAAAAGAAGAAGACAAGAAAGAAAAAGTACTAGAAATGACAGTTGAAGAACTTGATTTATCAGTTAGATCTTATAACTGTTTAAAGAGAGCTGGTATAAATACAGTTCAAGAGTTAGCAACAAGATCAATGGATGATATGATGAAAGTTAGAAATCTAGGAAAGAAGTCTTTAGAAGAAGTTGAAAGAAAACTTAAAGAATTAGGATTAAGTTTGAAACTAAATGATGAGTAAGGAGGTAAATCCATGGCAGGTTATCGTAAGTTAGGTCTTCCTACTGACCAAAGAAAGGCTATGTTAAGAGGACTTGTTACAAGTTTCTTAAAATATGGTAAAATTGAAACAACTGAAACTAGAGCTAAGGAAACAAGAAGCCTTGCAGAAAAGATGATTACTCTTGCAAAGAGAGGAGATCTTCATGCTAGAAGACAAGTTTTAGCATTTGTTCAAGAAGAAGCAGTAGTTAAAAACCTTTTTGATAATGTAGCTCCACAATATGCTGAAAGAAATGGTGGATACACAAGAATGTATAAGAAGGGCCCAAGAAGAGGGGACGGAGCTGAAATGGTTATACTAGAATTAGTATAATTTGTAGGGGATTAAGTTTTAAGCTTAGTCCCTATTTTTTTAATTTAAAAATTTAAGATGTTAAGTATCTGTGTATTATAGAAAAGAATTAAAAAATTAATATAACTTTGAAAAATTCTTCTGTATAATATATAGAAAGTTTTTATTTAAATAGTTGGAGGATGACTTTATGAAAATGGTGGATATAAAAGATCTAACTTTTAAATATACATCTGCTGAGGATGGCTTGGAGAAATTTGCTGTTAATGGTGTAAGTTTAGAGGTTGAGAAAGGAGAGTTCCTGGTTGTTTTAGGGCATAATGGATCAGGAAAATCAACAATAGCAAAGCATATAAATGCACTTTTACTTCCTACAACAGGAAAAGTAATTGTTGCAGGAATGGATACTTCAGATCCTAAAAATTTATGGAATATTAGAAGTAAAGCGGGAATGGTTTTTCAAAATCCAGATAACCAATTAGTTGCAACTATTGTTGAAGAAGATGTGGCTTTTGGGCCAGAAAATTTAGGAGTAGAACCTAGTGAAATAAGAAAAAGAGTTGATGATAGTTTAAAAAGAGTTGGAATGAGTGAATATAAAAGACATGCACCTCATTTACTTTCAGGAGGGCAAAAGCAAAGAATTGCAATTGCTGGAGTTTTAGCCATGAAACCTGATTGTATAGTTTTTGATGAACCGACAGCTATGTTAGACCCTAGTGGAAGAAAAGAAGTTTTAAAAACAATAAAAGAATTAAATAAGGAATATGGAATAACAATAATATTAATAACTCATTATATGGATGAAGCAGCACAAGCAGATAGAATTATTGTTATTGATTCTGGAAA
>ONGV01000338.1 GCA_900317445.1 uncultured Eubacteriales bacterium
ACTTGCCTATACTAAGGTAAGTCTTTATTTATTTAATTTTAAAGAAGGTGAAAAATTGTGAAAGTTAATGGTAAAGAAATGAATTTAAAAGAAGGGATAACTATTGATGAATTATTATCAGAAATTAAATTTAACAAAGAAAGAGTTGTTGTTGAAGTAGATGGAATAATAGTTTCTAGAGATGATTTTGATTCTTTTAAACTTAAAGAAAATAATACCATAGAAGTTGTAAGCTTTGTTGGAGGTGGCTAAATTTTGGAAGTTTATATTAATGAGAAAAAGGAATTTATAAAAGAACATACTTTATTTGAAATAAGAAATAAATTTAAGAAGGATGCAGATATAATAATTTTAAATGGATTTCCAATGAAGGAAGATAAAGAGATTGAAGAAGGGGATAAGATTACTCTTATAAAGAGAGGAGAAATTCCTAAAAAAGAAGAACTTGAAGCTTTGATGATAAGTAGACATACACCTTATGTATATGAAAAGTTAAAAAAAGGACGAGTTGCAATAGCAGGAGCAGGAGGTCTGGGTTCTAATGTGGCTTTATCTTTAACAAGAATAGGTGTTGGCTTTATAAAGATAATAGATTTTGATATTGTTGAGCCAAGTAATCTTAATAGACAACAATATTATGTGAAACATATTGGAATGAAAAAAGTTCATGCAATTAAAGAAATTTTAAAAGAAGTAAATCCATTTGTAAATGTTGAAGCTATTGATAAAAAAATTGAAAAAGAAAATATAGAAGAATTATTTAATGATGTAGATATTATTGTTGAAGCATTTGATAATCCAGAATATAAAGCAATGGTTGTAAATGAGGTATTAACTAAGCTTAAAGATAAAAAAATAGTATCAGCTTCAGGAATGGCAGGATTTTATTCAAATAATATAATAGAAACAAGAAAATTAAATAGTAGATTTTATATTTGTGGAGATTTTGTTAATGAAGCAAAAGTAAACAATGGACTAATGGCTCCAAGAGTGGCAATAGTTGCTAATCATCAAGCTAATACAGTAGTTAGGTTATTGCTTGGAGAAGAAGAGGTTTAATAAAAAATGGATATAATAGGTGTTACAAATAGAAAACTTTGTGATGATTTTTATAGCAGGATAAAAGAAATATCAAAAAGTAATTTAAAATATCTTATCTTAAGAGAAAAAGATTTAGAATATAAAGAATTATTAATTATGGCTAAAAATATACAAAGTATTTTAAAAGATAGTAATATAAAGCTAATAATAAATAGTAATGTAGAGGTAGCAGAAGAAATTAATGCATTTGGAATACAATTATCTTTTAAAGACTTTTGTGAAAATAAAGGAAAAAGTTTTAAAGGAATAAAAGGAGTATCTGTTCATAGTTTAAGTGAAGCCATAGAAGCAGAGAAAAAAGGAGCTAACTACATAATTTATGGTCATGTATTTAACACCGATTGTAAAAAGGGATTAAAGCCAAGAGGATTAACTGAGTTTAAAGAAATATGTAATAAAGTAAATATATCTGTATATGCTATAGGCGGAATTAATAAAGAAAATTATAAAAGCGTATTAGAAGCAGGAGGAGATGGTATTGCAGTAATGTCATCTCTTATGAAAAAATAATATTTCCCCAAATAAGATTAAAATTTATAAAAATAAATATTAAATTCAGAATTTTCGAGTATATTCGAATATAATATATGATACAATAAAAAAGTGTGAAATTTTAATAAAAAAGGTGAGAGCTATATGATAAATTTTAAGTTTGGTGAGAATAATGTAAAATTAGATTGTGAAAAAATAACTTTTTTTGAAAAATTAGATGAAAAGAAAAAAGTTATAGTACATGGAGTTGATGAGGAAATAATACTCAATGCTACATTAAGAGACATAGAAGAAAAGTTAGGAAAAAATTTTTATAAATGTCATAAGAATTTTTTAGTAAATATTAAAAATATAGCAGATGTTGATGCTGAAAATAAAATAATAAAAATGAATAATAATGACAAATGCATAGTTGGAGAAAGACATTTAAATAAATTATTAAGAATTTTAAATGAAGCTTAAAAATTTTTTTATGTAGTTAGAAAGTGTTAATTGTTATTTTGTGTTGACCTAAAACCTACAGGGCGGAAAAAGCAAAATAATAATTAACACTTTTTTTATAGCTTTTACGTAAAATATAAAGACTTATAAAGTTAGAAGACTTCCTCTATCCATAAGTTTACCTTTTCTTAAAGAAATAGGTTCTACGTCTAGTTTGTATAAAAAAGAATAAATATCTGAGCCATAAGCATAATTTGAAAGTTCTCCAAAAAGGGCAAGTTTATTTTCGTTAATCATTCCTCCTGTACCTCCAATAAAACCATAATTTAAAGAAGGTAAGATAATATCTCCTGGAGGAATAAGAAGAACATTAAAATCATAGTTTAGAAGTTCTTTAGCAATATTTTTATCACTTGTTATAATAGATTTTTCTCTTATAGGAAGTATAGAACATTTGGTGTATCCTTGTTTAACATGAATATTTTTTTTACCTTTTTGGCTTTTTAAAAGAGCTTTATCAGTAAAGTTTAAATTATGGATAAAAAAATTTTCTAAGATAAGTCCATTTAATATAATGTCATTAGGATATTTAAAGCCTAAAGAATCATTAGATAAAATATAATTTATTTTTTTATGTTTTAAAGAAGAAAGGAAATTTTTATTTATATCTTTAGATACAATAACAAGTTTATCTTTCTTACTTAAAATATTAAGCTGAATATCTACATGACCATTAATGGCTTCATAAACTAAAGATGTTTTTGGAATAATAATTGGTTCTAATCCTAGTTTATATAAATTATTTAATTCTTCTTTTGTAGTTCTATAATCAATAAAACAGTACATGTTTACCTCCTATAAATTTTCTAAGAATAACATTACTATTGTATATAAAAAAAATCAACAGATAAACAATAATAAATTTTGAATAGAGCTTAAATTTTTAAAGCATACTATTATCAGAAGGGAGTGAAATCCATGCTTGTACTGAAATTAGCTTATTCAGAAGAACTAGACTTTATTGAAGAACTACAAGGATTAAGAGAGCTTTTAAAGAAAAAGAGCATAAATATTGGTTTAGTTGAGAGTTTAGAAAAAAATACACATATAATAAAAATTATATGTGATGATAATAATTATAATGAAAAAATAAGAAAAAAAATAATAATGTATGTAAGTAATATAATGTATAAAATAATAATAGAAAAATACAGAAAAAAAGAGTTGTTTGAATTTTTAACAGATAATTATTTTTTCTTAAGGCAAAGTGAATTATTAGAAGCAGAAGAAATAATTATGAAGGTTTTAAGGTTAGAAAACTCTAATAAGGATAATGATTTTTTATATTATTCTAATATAATAAATGAAATAATAGACAAAATAAAAGTATGTATAGAAGAAAATAATGAATTTAATATAAATGGTTTTCTTTTATTTAGAATGAAAGAACTAAGGTTAAATATAGAAATTATTATAGATAGAATTATAGAAAACTATATAATAGATAAAGAATATGAAGAATTTATAAGGCTTTTAAAATACTTCGTTAATATTCAAGACAGTAAGCTTCAAGAGGTTAATCTTACAATACAAACCTTAGGAGGATATTCTTTAACTGATGGCAATGGAAAAGATATACTTGATGAATTTTTAAAAGAGCTTGCAGGATGTAAAATTGGAGTAGATGCCAATATGGAAGATATAATAATAAGTGGATTAATAACTAATTCTCCAGAGCATATAATAATTCACAGTAGAGAAAAGTGTCTTAATAAAGAATTTATTGATACCATTGTTAAAGTATTTGGAAACAGGGTGACTTTTTGCAAATAAAGTATTGACATTAAAAAATAATGATGATACAATGATTTAGGTCAAGAAGAAACAGCCGTTTCTCACCATACAGCAGTTAGAGCTAGCTTAGTATGGTTAATTATCTAAAGTAATTAGGATAATATACAGGACGGCATTAGGTCGTCCTTTTTATTATATACTGCTTTTTATTTTTTCGGAGGTGAAAATTATTAACAAAAAATATATAGTTAATGAAGATATAAAAGAAAAAGAAATTAGAGTTATCAATACAGATGGAACTCAATTAGGTATTTTAAAAACTGCAGAAGCACAAAAATTAGCTGATGAAGCAGATTTAGATTTAGTAATGATATCACCAGGGGCAAAGCCACCTGTTTGCAAAATAATGGATTTAGGTAAATTCATTTATGAGCAGTCAAAGAAAGAAAAAGAAGCTAAGAAAAATCAAAAAGTTATCAGTATCAAAGAAATTAGAGTTTCTTTAACTATTGAAGAACAT
>ONGV01000091.1 GCA_900317445.1 uncultured Eubacteriales bacterium
ATAATTTAAATATCATATATAATATACTTATTAACTTAAATAGAAATTTATTTCCTATTTCACACAATATTTATACTAGAGGAGATGTTTAATTATGAATAAATCAATTTTAATAGTAGAAGATGAAACTAGAATACGTTTTTTACTTAGAGATTATTTTGCAAGAGAAAAAAATTTTACTATATATGAAGCTGAAAATGGATTAGAGGCATTAAATATATTTAAAGAAAAAAAGATAGATTTAATTATTTTAGATATTATGATGCCTGTTATGGATGGATTAACAACCTTGAAAAAAATAAGGGAAGTTTCTACTGTGCCTGTAGTTTTATTAACTGCTAAAGGACAAGAAGAAGATAAACTTCAAGGATATGATTATGGTGCTGATGATTATATGACTAAGCCTTTTAGCCCAAATGTTTTAGTTGCAAAGGTAAAGGCTCTTTTAAAAAGAACAATAGAAAGTGTAGACTCAAGCACTCAAGAATTTAATGGTTTATCAATTAATAAACTTTCAAGGGAAGTAAAGGTTAATGGTGAAGTTCTTTCTCTTTCCCCTAAAGAATATGAGCTTTTAGTTTATCTTATAGATAATGAAGGAGTTGCTTTAAGTCGTGATACTATTTTAGATAATGTTTGGGGACTTGATTATTATGGAGATATAAGAACTGTTGATACTAATGTAAAAAGACTTAGGGAAAAACTTTTAGATAAATCAAATTATATTGTTACTGTTAGAGGAAGTGGATATAAATTCGAGGTGAAATAACAATATGTTAAATAAATTAACTAAAAAACCTATACAGCTATCAAGAAAAATATTTATTATTACTTTGCTACTACTTCTTGGACTTATGTCCATTACAATATATTTTCAAATATTTTTCTTTCAAACCTTTTATGAAACAAAGAAGGTTGAAAATTTAACTAATAGTGTAAATAGATTTAGAGAATTATATGCATATAAAGAAACTTCTGCAAGTGCTATTCAAGATTTTGAAGTAGAAACTAATTCTAAACTTGCTTTATATTATCCCTCAACAAATATATATAAAACTTTAAATTCTAATCATAATAATGGCAATGAAGAAAATTCAGTTTCTAATACATACTTTGAAAATATAATAAATAATATTATAAGTGATACAGACCTTATAGATTCTGTAATTTCTTCAAAAAGTGCTACAAATAAAGTTTTTAATAATTCCTTTAATTCTACAAAAAGCTATGCTATAATTGCTCCAATGTCTACTAATTCAACAAATGATACTATAGTAATTGTAGTTGCTTCTGTTCAACCAATAAAAGAAGCAGCTGCTGTTATAAAGGAATTTTATGTATATATTTTCTTAGGATTTTGTTTGGTATCTCTTTTATTATCATCTATATATTCAGATTTAATCGCAAAACCTCTTGTAAGGCTTAATAATGTTGCTAAAAAGATGGCTAAAATGGATTTTTCTGAAAAGTGTGAAATGAATAGAAATGATGAAGTTGGAAACTTAGCTGAAACTTTAAACTTTTTATCAGAAAACTTAGATGGGGCTTTAAAGGATTTAAAAAAGAAAAATCAACAACTTGAAAAGGATATTGAAAAAGAAAGAAATCTTGAACTTATGAGAAAAGAATTTACAGCAGATGTAAGTCATGAATTAAAAACTCCAATTGGAATTATAGAAGGATATGCAGAGGGTCTTAGAGATGGTATAGTTAAAGGAGAAGAAGCTAGAGTTTATTTAGATACAATTATTGATGAATCTAAAAAAATGAGTGTTCTTGTTTCTAATATGTTAGAACTTTCAAGACTAGAATCTGGTGCATTAAAACCCAAATTTGAAGTATTTAATGTAAATAGATTAATCAAAAACCTAGTTCGTAAACATACTTTAGATGCCCAAGAAAGAGAGTTAAACTTAGAATTTATTGAAAATACAGAGTACTCATATATTCATGCAGATACTTTCCAAATGGAGCAAATTTTAACAAATCTTATTACAAATGCTTTAAAATATACACCTCCAAAAGAAAAGATTATAATTGAGATACATGAAGAAGATGATAAATATAGGCTTTCTGTTGTTAATACAGGAACTCATATAGATGAAAGTCAAATTAATAAGCTATTTGATAAATTCTATAAAATTGATAAATCTCGTCAGAGAAAAAATAACTCTACAGGTCTTGGACTTTCAATAGTAAAAAACCTACTTCAACTTCATGGATTTGAATATTCTTTCAAAAATATAGAAAATGGAGTTGAATTTGCAATTTATATGCCTATAGTTTCTCTCTAAATTAAGCAAATTCAAAAAATCCTAGGTTCATTATGTTATTCAGCTGTTTTGCCCTGTTGGCTCCAAGTCACTGCTTCATAAAATAATGAACCTAGGATTTTAATAAACATCATTAATATTATTTTTCCATATATATTTTTTACAATTTTGTGCAACAGCCTCTTTGATTAACTAAAGAAACTTAAATATAGCCTCCATCTGCTCTTATTATTTGTCCTGTTATATAGGAGGAGTCTTCGCTACATAAAAATACTGCTATCTTTCCTATTTCTTCTGGAGAACCAAATCTTCCAACTGGTATTTCTTCTTCTAAATTTTCTCTATCTTCTTCACTTAAAAAAGAATTCATTGAGGTGTCTATTACTCCTGGTGCAATTGCATTAACTCTTATATTTGAAGGTGCCATTTCTTTTGCTAAGGCTTTTGTAAAAAGATTTATTCCACCTTTTGAGGTAGAATATAAGACTTCACAAGATGCTCCAACTTCTCCCCACATTGAAGATATATTAAGTATAACACCCTTTCTATTAATCATATGAGGAATTGCCATTTTAGATAAATATAAAGGTCCTAAAAGATTTGTATTTAAAATTCCTTCAATTTCTTCCTTAGAAGAATCCATAAACAATCCTATTGTGCTTTTAGCTGCATTATTAACTAAAATGTCTATTTTCCCAAAGGATTTTAAAGTAAAATCTATAATTTTTTTTGCTCCTTCAAAAGAAGATACATCCTCTTTTATTTTATAAGCTACTACTCCTATACTTTTAAGAATTTTTAAAGTTTCTTCGGCCCCTAATTCATCCTTTGAATAATTTATTACAATATTTGCTCCTTCCTTTGCAAATTCTATTGCAATTGCTCTTCCAATTCCTCTTGAAGCTCCTGTAATAAGAGCTGTTTTTCCTAATAATTTTCCCATAATATTCTTTCCTTTATCTTAGATTTTCTATCATAAATCTTAATACATTTTTATAAAATATTTTTTCAATTTCATTTTCTTTAAATCCTTCTTTATGAAGGTAAAAAGCTAAATCATCCATTTTTGAAGAGTTTTTAATTTCCACCTTATTTTCTATTCCATCAAAATCACTACCAAGGGCTAAAACATCTATGCCTCCTACATTTTTTATGTGCTTTATATGCTTTGTCATATCTTCTAGAGAAGATACTTTATTTTTTCCTAAAAAGTCAGCACAAAAATTTAATCCCATTACTCCACCTTTATTTGCCAAAGCTTTAATCATATCATCTGTTAAATTTCTTGGATGAAAAGTTACTTCTCTAGAATTAGAATGAGTTGCTATAAAAGGCTTTTTACATATTTTAATTAAGTCCCAAAAACCACCATCAGATAAATGAGAACAATCAGGGATAATGCCTAAATTCTCCATTTCAACAACCATATCTTTTCCAAGAGAAGTTAATCCTTTATCTTTATAAATATAATTATAATTAGGATATCCTAAAGAATTTTTATAATTCCAAGTAAGGGTAATAAATCTTATCCCCATATCATAAACTCTTCTTAAATTTTTAATATCCCCTTTTAAAACTTCTCCCTCTTCTATAGATAAAAAAGCTCCTATTTTTCCTTTTTCTTCACAACTTTTTAACTCATTAATATTTCTTACAATTTCTATTTCACTTTTATTTTTCTCTATTTCATCTATAAAAGTATTATACATACTTTTAAATTCATTCTCTAAATTCTTTACTTCTCCTGCATCTATAAAAAAAGCAAATACTTGAGCAAGTGCTCCTCCTTTTTTTAACTTATCTATATCTACAGAAAAACTATTTTCCTTTAAACCTTCTTTTTCATAAAAAATTCTACTTGCTGTATCACAATGTAAATCAATAAAGCTCATAGCTTAAAAAATCCCCTTTTCTCATAACTTACTTTAAATATTCATCTAACTTTTCAGGACCACCTAAAAAAGTCCTTCTTATATATAAAACATTATCTTCTTTAGGCTCTATTGACCATTTTACCAATGAAATAAGACCTAAATTTATTTCAATTGTACTTATAGAATAAGGAAGTACACAACATCCATCATTAAAATAACTTCCTTCATTAGCCTTTGGAAATCTACTTTTATGAGTATGACCACATATTATTAAAAGGTTATTTTTTAAAGACCACTCTTCTAACCTTTTATCAACCTTTCCACCCTTTTTATAATTATTTGCAGGACTTGTAGGTGCTTTAAAGCCTACTATCAAAACCCTAATATTATATTAAATTAAGATTTATGTTTATACATCCTTCTTTGTCTATTATAACTTTATCTAAAACCTCTTGCAAAATTAATTTTTTGCTTTTTATGTTTGCGTCTTCATATATCCTTTTAAAACTGGAATATTTATTTAATAATTCCATACTATTATCTATTTTATTTTCAATATAAGTTTTATCTTTTTCTAATTTAACTTTTTTATTATTTAACTCCTGAAGTTTCTTTTTACTATTGTCTATTATATTATTAACTATTTCTATACTTAATTCACTTTCTTCTAAAAATATTTTTTCTAGTTCCTTAGTTGCATTATCTTGTATTTTATTTTGTTTTTCAATTTCTTTATCCATATTATTTAAGCTTTTATTTATATCTTTTAAATTAGTATTCTTTTTTTCTTTTATATAAGTTTTCATATCCTTTAAATTTAAATTATCTATAGTTTCAACTATATCATTTTCTATTTTTTCTGTTAGCTTTTTTCCACCATATGATTTTTTATTTTTACTTTTATGGTATTTACACCAATTGCACTTAAATATTAAATCCTTTGTTCCATTTTTTCTGTAGCTATAATCTACGTAGAGCTTTCTTATATTTCCATCTTCACATTCATGATATAATAAACTACTTAACAATACATCACTTTTACTTATATCTTTAGTATAAGAATTTGCTAATATTGTTCTATTCTTTCTTAACTCTTGAGCCTTTTTCCAAACTTCATTTTCTATTATTTGTAATTCTGAATTATATGGTTGCATTTTCATATTTGTATTAGCCCACTTTCCATATTGCTGTCTGCCTATATAAATAGGATTTCTAATTATACTCATTATGCTTTGTTTATACCATTTCTTATTACCTCTTAATTTTAATCCTTTATCTTCAAGAACCTTTGATATATTATTTACTCCAAACTCTAAATATAATTTAAATATTAATCTTACTATTTCTGCCTCTTCCTCATTAACTTCTAATTTTTTATATAATTTATTATAACTATATCCAAAGGCAGGTGTGCCACCATTAAATCCACCTTTTTCATTCTTTGCATTTTTTCCAGCTTTAACTCTTAACCCAGTTTTTATGCTCTCATTTTGAGATTGCCATAATTTTATATAAGTAAGTAATTGATTATTTATGTTAAAAGCATCTATTTCACCTTCTGTAACAGATAATATTTTAACACCTAATTGATTTAAAAAAGAAATATATCCTAATGCTTCTGTTTTTCTTCCTATTCTATCTAAATTAAATACAATTAGCCTATCCAATTCTTTATTAATAGCATATTCTTTAATTTTATTTAATGCTTTTCTTTTATCAATGGGTACTTTAAATCCTGAAACATCTTTTTCTTCTAGCCATTCATCAATATATATTCCATTATCTTTTATATA
Organism: uncultured Eubacteriales bacterium; assembly: GCA_900317445.1. Taxonomy (GTDB): domain Bacteria; phylum Bacillota; class Clostridia; order Clostridiales; family Clostridiaceae; genus Clostridium. The sequence goes on from ONGV01000091.1 coordinate 5,941, forward strand.
TTTATTAATAGCACTTCTTTGAGCCTTTGTTTCTTGATGGTCTGTACTAACCCTCATTAAAACAACTGTTTTCATTTTTTTCTTCCTCCTCTATTTTTTGTAAAATTACATCTGCAAGTATTTCATATAGTCTATTGTAATTTATTTTCTTATTACCCCAAATTATTTTTACTTTCATATCATCTTTCTTCATATTATTTCCTCCAAAAAATTCTAATACTAATTTATGAAACAAATAAAAAAAGGACACATTTAAGTATCCTTTTCAAATATCAATATTTAATTTTGTTATAAAAAACCTTGTTCAAATTCTTAAAATAATATATAATTCTGTATGAAATATTTTACTAGCTTAATAAATATTACTTAATAATTAATATTTCATTATTAACCGTATTGATGGGTATACGGTGGTTTATTCATTTTTCCACCTGTGGCTATTAGAAATATAGTCATAGGAGGTGGTATTGGATTGTTGTTTGCATTACTTATGATAACTATATTAATAGTTTTATTATTTTTAATAAATAAAGCACTAAAAACAAAAAATCTTGAATGTAGTTTTGAACTATCTGTAAGCTTTACTAAAGGCTTTAGTTTGAAATTTAGTACAACAAACAAAAAAGATGCCCCATCTAAATAGCATCTTTTTGTTAAGTAACGTTTTTTTATTTATCCAATAGCCCAAAAACAAAAAATGTTTTTAGTTAAGTCTAGTGTGTCCAGCACTAGGCTTTTCTTAATATTATTATATGTTATTAATACTAAAATATCAATATTTAATTTAATTCAAAAAATATACGCTAAAAAAGCACTAAGAATAATACTTTCCTAATGCTCTTTATAATATATATTATGTTATTTAATTGTTAGGCTATACATAACCTTAGCTTTAAATCCAGTTCTTTCCATATTTTTCCATATATGTCTTACTAAAAATTTGCTTAAAAAAGATAATTCATAATTCATAAAGTCAAGTTGATGTCCATGAAATATAAAAATATCTTTATCTAAAGGTGTATATTTTAAAATTAAACTTTCTTTATAAATTGTATTATCTAAAAGATATATAAAATCTTTTCCAAAGTCTTTATCAATTTTAAGTAGCTTTTTTTTCTGCTTTAATAAAAATTCCTTTGATGCTTTTTTAGAATCATGATTTCCATACAAAAGATGAAGCCTTTTCTTGTTATTAAATTTATTAAGTACTTTAAAAATATCTTTATGATTATAGGCTATATCTA